>NZ_JACARU010000100.1:0-402 GCF_013386425.1 Cedecea sp. P7760
GCCAACGTGGAACATTGTTTATTCCCTCTCCCTTTCAGGGAGAGGGTTATGGTGAGGGTAAAAATAAGAAGCGAGGCACGGTTCCGGCTTAAATCGCCTCCGTTTTCTCTCCGACCCAGGGCTGGAAGTGAACGGAACCTTAGCCGATCCTTCATAGAACGTATTTGTGACTAAGGCTTAGCCCCGCCAGGGTGAGGGGCAATCCTCAGAACAGGCCCAGCGGCTTATCGGAATAGCTCACCAGCAGGCACTTGGTCTGCTGATAATGCTCCAGCATCATCTTGTGGGTCTCGCGCCCGATCCCGGACTGTTTGTAGCCCCCAAACGCCGCGTGTGCCGGGTAGGCGTGGTAACAGTTGGTCCACACGCGCCCGGCCTGAATACCGCGCCCCATTTTGTAGG
>NZ_JACARU010000101.1:0-769 GCF_013386425.1 Cedecea sp. P7760
GGTAATGACTCCAACTTACTGATAGTGTTTTATGTTCAGATAATGCCCGATGACTTTGTCATGCAGCTCCACCGATTTTGAGAACGACAGTGACTTCCTGCCCAGCCTTGCCAGATGTTGCCTCAGATTCAGGTTATGCCGCTCAATGCGCTGCGTATATCGCTTGCTGATAACGTGCAGTTCTCCCTTCAGGCGTGATTCATAAAGCGGCCAGCCATCCGTCATCCATACCACGACCTCAAAGGCCGACAGCAGGCCCAGAAGACGCTCCAGCGTGGACAACGTGCGTTCACCGAATACGTGCGCCACAACCGTCCTCCGTATCCTGTCATACGCGTAAAACAACCAGCGCTGGCGTGATTTAGCGCCGACATAACCCCACTGTTCGTCCATTTCCGCGCAAACAATGACGTCACTGCCCGGTTGTATGCGTGAGGTTACCGACTGCGGTCTGAGTTTTTTAAGTGACGTAAAATCGTGTTGAGGCCAACGCCCATAATGCGTGCACTGGCGCGACATCCGACGCCATTCATGGCCATATCAATGATTTTCTGATGCGTACCGGGTTGAGAAGCGGTGTAAGTGAACTGTAGCTGCCATGTTTTACGGCAGTGAGAGCAGAGATAGCGCTGATGTCCGGCAGTACTTTTACCGTTACGCACCACGCCTTCAGTAGCTGAACAGGAGGGACAGCTGATAGAAACAGAAGCCACTGGAGCACCTCAAAAACACCATCATACACTAAATCAGTAAGTTGGCACCATTACCA
>NZ_JACARU010000102.1:0-2911 GCF_013386425.1 Cedecea sp. P7760
ATTTTTATTAGACCCGGGTTCGGACTTTTTTAGAACAATGAACTTTGTCAGCAGTCTCAGGAGCCAAAAGGCTCCTGTTTTCGTTTTAGCTTTCAGTGACGTTTTTCGGCAACGGCGGCAGTAGGCCATCGGCGCGGAACATCGCTTTAATGCCGCGTACCGCCTGGCGAATACGATCCCGGTTTTCAATCAGCGCGAAGCGAACGTGAGTGTCGCCGTAATCGCCAAAACCAATCCCCGGCGACACGCAAACTTTTGCCTCCTGCAGCAGCTTTTTAGCAAACTCCAGCGAGCCCATGGCCGCGTACTGTTCCGGAATTTTTGCCCACACATACATCGATGCTTTCGGGCATTCCACCATCCAACCGGCTTCATGCAGGCCTTTTACCAACACATCGCGGCGGCGCTTGTACTGCTCTGCGATATCGCGCACGCACTGCTGGTCGCCTTCAAGGGCAGCAATCGCCGCAACCTGCAGCGGCGTGAAGGTGCCGTAATCGTGGTAACTCTTGATGCGCGCCAGCGCGCTTACCAGCTCCTGGTTACCCACCATAAAGCCGATGCGCCAGCCCGCCATATTGTAGCTTTTTGACAGCGTGAAGAACTCAACCGCCACGTCGCGTGCGCCGGGCACTTCCATAATAGAAGGTGCCTTCCAGCCGTCATAAACAATGTCGGCGTAGGCCAGATCGTGAATGACCAGCACGTCGTACTGCTTCGCCAGCGCGACCACTTTTTCGAAAAACTCCAGCTCCACGCACTGCGCCGTTGGGTTAGACGGGAAGCCCAGGATCATCATCTTTGGTTTCGGGTAGCTTTCACGAATCGCGCGTTCCAGCTCGGCAAAGAAGTCCACGCCTTCCACCAGCGGCACCGAGCGAACCTGCGCCCCCGCGATGACCGCGCCATAAATATGAATCGGGTAGCTTGGGTTCGGCACCAGCACGGTGTCACCGTGATCCAGCGTCGCCAGCATCAGGTGTGCCAGCCCTTCTTTCGAGCCGATGGTCACAATAGCTTCGCTTTCCGGGTCGATGTCCACGTCGTAACGATCTTTGTACCAGCGAGAAATGGCGCGGCGCAGGCGTGGGATCCCTCGCGAGGTGGAATAACCGTGCGTGTCTTCACGCTGGGCCACGGTGCAAAGCTTCTCAACGATGTGCGGCGGCGTCGCCCCATCCGGGTTGCCCATGCTGAAATCGATAATGTCTTCGCCGCGGCGTCGCGCAGCCATTTTCAGTTCGGCGGTGATATTAAAAACGTAAGGGGGCAAGCGATCGATACGCGAAAAACGACGTTTTGGACTGGAGTCAGCCATAAATTCCTCAGAGTAACGTGAGCGCCCGGACCGTCCGAGCGACGCTGCCACGCGATGTGGCCTGTTTTGAAAATAGCCTGAATAAAAATCGCCTGTCGAGGGGGAAGTGAAAATATTTTTTCCGTGACATAAAACGGGAAGTTTCGAATGAAAGTCATCTCTATTTCATTTTCCAAACCAGGCATACATTAACCAGGTAGCAACAACTCAGTAACCTACCCTCTGAATGATGGAGCCACCTATGCACCTGGACATAAACGATCTGCCAAAAGCTATCCGTGAGATAAAACAAAAGCTGCGCCACGATCTGCCTGATTATCAGTCGGTTTTCGCCGAACTTGAGGCCAATATTCGTCAACAGATCGAGACGATCCGCGCTGAAATGGATCGGGGTGAGAACCCTGTTCCTCAGCTCGAGGCCGACGACATTCTGCACGGCCGCGTCAGCGAGCAGCAAAAAGCGCTGATCCGCCAGCGCGGCTGTTGTACGGTGCGGGGCGTTTTCCCGCAGGAACAGGCCACCGCATGGAATGAAGAAATCGGCAATTATCTGCAACGTAACCACTTTGTCGAGCGCCTGAAAAATGCGGCAGAAGATAACTATTTCGGCACACTTGCTGACAGTAAGCCGCAAATTTACGGCATTTACTGGTCTAAGCCACAGACCGAAGCCCGCCAGCACGAACGCATGAAAGCGGTGCAGGTGTTCCTCAATAATCTCTGGCAAACAGAAAGCAGCGGCAGGCAGCATTTCGATCCAAACCGGGTCGTTTCTTACGCGGACCGTACCCGTCGTCGCCCGCCTCGCTCAAGCTCGCTCGGGCTTTCCCCACACGTTGACGGCGGCTCGGTTGAGCGCTGGCTGGACGAAAACTTCCGTCACGTCTATCGCCACGTGTTTTCCGGCCAGTGGCAGGATTACGATCCGTTTGCCGCCGAAGGGCGTACTGAAGTCAGGGAGTTTCCGTCTCCCGCCGTCTGTTCGATGTTCCGTACTTTTCAGGGCTGGACGGCACTCACCCCGCAGCGCAAGCACGGCGGTACGCTGAATTTGCTGCCTGTCGCCAACGCCATGGCCTGGATCCTGCTGCGCGCGCTGCAGGATGATGTGCCAGAAGAATCGTTGTGCGAAGCAAAGCCCGGCAGAGCATTATCCATTAACAAAGAGTGGCATCCCCTTTTACTGACTGGGATTTCCTCAATTCCCGATATGGAACCGGGCGATACCGTTTTCTGGCACTGCGATGTGATTCATGCCGTTGAGAACGAGCACCTCGGCGAGTTCGACAGCAACGTGATGTACATCGCCGCCGCGCCGTGGTGCGAGAAGAACGCAGAGTACCTGCCGCGCCAGTGGGAAGCCTTTATCGAAGGGAAGACGCCGCCGGATTTCGCTGCCGACGATTTTGAGGTGGATTTTGTTGGCCGCGCGACCATGCAGGATTTGACCGCCGCCGGGAAGGAGCAGCTTGGCGGGAAGTGATTGCTCCTCATGCTGCCAGAGTTGTCACTTAGTCATAAACATCGACGATTATGCACGCCTGGCTAAGGTTCCGTTCACTTCCAGTCCTGTTTCATATGTCACCACAGAAC
>NZ_JACARU010000103.1:0-7667 GCF_013386425.1 Cedecea sp. P7760
ACTTTATGGGGTCAGTCCACCTTAACGGAGCATTTGTTATTGGATTAGAAATCAACAGTCATGGAAAGTTTCAACGTGCGCGGGTCACTTTGCGTAATATACGAGCCGCTGTCGTCGATGGACGCCCAGTATTTCTCGTTGGTCACGTTTTCCACGTTGGCACGCCAGGTCAGCGTCTGGTCGTTCACTTTCGTGCTGTAACGCACGCCGAGATCGAGCCGCGTCCAGCCGTTGAGCTTCAGGCTGTTGTCCACGTTGGCATACTGGGAGCCGGTGCGGATAAGCGTCCCGGTCGCGGTCAGGTTTTGCACCCACGGCAGATCCCATTCGCCGCCTACGGACCAAGAGTAGCGAGGTACGCCAATAGCGTCTTTGCCATCATTGGTGCTACCGCTGGTTTTAACCATCTCAGGCTGAAGCCACAGCGCGCTGCCCAGCAGGCGCACGCCATACATCGGCTCACCAAAGACGTTCAGCTCCATACCGCGGCTACGCTGCTCACCGTAGAGGCCGTAAACGTTGTTGCTGTCGACCATCCCCACCGGCTTTTTGACCTCAAACAGCGCCATGCTCCCGCCCACGCGGCCGAAGTCCATCTTCACACCGACTTCGTTCTGCTTCGACTGCACGATACCGACCACGTTACCGGCATTGGTCGCTTTGGACGTTGCCGTTGGGCCAGGCTGCAGCGCTTCAATGTGGTTAGCATAGAAGGAAACAGGCTCCCACGGCTTCACCACCAGGCCATAAACCGGCGTAACTTTGAAAGCGTCAAAGCGCGATTTAGGATCTTCGACGCCGGTATAGCTGTAGTTGCGAACCCGCACTTCCTGGCGGCGAGCCCCCAGGGTCAACAGGACCTTATCATCCAGCGCAGAGAGCGTGTCGGAAAGAGAAACGCCGCCGGTAATCGTGCGGCTACGCTGGGTTGGATCGTCCATATCGCTGCCGGAAGCGACCGTCGGAAAACGACTGAGGTCGAGATAAGACGGATCGTAGATGTTATTCCCGACGGCAGTTTTACTGGACGACATGGTGTAGGCCGCACGGGTTTTGCGGTAAACGCCTGAATAGCCCAGGTTCACGCTGTGGCCGATAAAGCCGGTATCAAACTTACCTCTCACCCCGCCCATGCCGGAGAAAGCGTCGGCGATGTAGCGCGTAGAAAGGCGCGTCTGGCTGGTATTGCCCTTGTTATCAACAAACTTTGGCACGCTGTAATTGCCACGCTCGTCGGTTTCGCTGGTACCCAGCGCGCCATAAAGCGTCCAGTTGTCCTGCAGATCATACTCGCTGTGCAGGGCGGCAAAACGGCTGCTCATATCCGAATAAACCCACGGCTGCCCGTAGTTTGTCCGGTTATCCGGCACGTCAGGCATCTCCGTAATCGCCCCAACGCCAACGCCGATACGGCCATTATGCACCGTCATTTTCTGATAGCCGCCGTCGAAGGAAGTCCGCAGCTTATCGCCTTTGTAATCCAGCCCAACGCTTGCCAGCGACGTTCTGTCCTTCTGGCCGTGAACTTCGCTTTCGCCCTCGCGGTGAAGCAGGTTAACTCGCGCGCCAAACTGCTCGTTATCACCAAATCTGCGGCCGGTATCCAGCGTGCCGCCTACCTGCGAGCGCCCGGTATAATCCACGCCAAGCTGGGTATGCGGTTCACTTCCCGCCCGCTTAGGCTCGATATTGATCGCCCCGCCCACGCCAGAGCCACCCGGCGGCACGCCGTTCAGGAACGCCGTAGAACCTTTAATAACCTCCACGCGCTCCGCAATGGCCGTGCTCGTTATCTGGCGCGGCAGCACGCCGTAAAGCCCGCCGTAGGAAATATCGTCGCCGTCGAGCAGGAAACCTCGGATTCGGTAGGATTCGCCGAAGTTACCGTAGCTGCGCACGGGCTGCACGGTGGCGTCGTTGCGAATAATGTCGCTGATAGTATTGGCCTGCTTATCCTCAATCATTTTTGAGGTATAGCCGATAACGTTAAACGGCACGTTACGCGCATCCTGTTCACCGAGCATACCCAGGCGCCCGCCGTTGGCTACCTGCCCTTCCAGGTAAGCCGGGACCAGATCGTTACCGCCCGCGCTGAACTGATTATCCGGGGTAGCCGTTACGGTAATGGTCTCTTCTTTAGCGGCAGTTTTTTGTTGGGTATCTGCCTGAGTCGCGGCGACCGCAGGCAGGCAAGCGGCAGCGATCAACGCCGCAATCAGGCGAGGTTTAAACCCGGCCTGATGAGAAAATGGATGAGGCATCTAAAGTCCCTGGTAAAATTTAAAATGCAATAATGAGAACGATTATGATTTTGATCGTGATTATCGTTACCTGCTATGCCTTACGCAATAGCCAGATAAAGTACGGGGCACCGCAGAGCGTGGCCAACAGCCCGGCTGGGATCTGGAACGGGAAGAGAATACTGCGGCCCAGCCAGTCGGCCACCAGCATCAGACATGCGCCTAGCGCTATCGCCACCACGAGCTGAGGCACCGCGCGGCGGAAGCCGAGCATTCTCGCCATATGGGGAGCCATAAGACCGACAAAACTCAGCGGCCCGACGCATAACGTTGCGGCAGCAACTAATCCGGCTGCAAGGACCAAAATGCTGATACGCGAGCGGCTCAGGGCCACGCCAAGCGCCTGCGCGGCTTCGCCTCCCAGCGGCAGAATAGTCAGCCAGCGACGCACCAGCGGCGTAAGCCCTATCAGCACCAGCGCCATGCCGCCGCTCACCAAAGCCTGTTGCCCGGTGACTTTCCAGGTAGAGCCGGATAGCCACGTCAGCACCGCGCCGCTGCGAGGATCGCCGCTGGCCAGGTACAGCGTAAGCAGCGTGGCGAATACCGTACTCAGCGCAACGCCGGTCAGCAGCAGCCGGCCCGGTGCCAGCCCCGTTCGGGCTAAAACGAGCATCGCCAGCAGCGTGAGCGTCGCCCCGGCAAAACCAGCCGGAAGCTGCCACGCGCTTACGTCTCCGGGGACAAGAAACGTCAATAACACGATGGCGCAGGCCGCCCCGGAACTTACGCCCAGCACTTCGGGGCTGGCCATAGGATTACCGGTCATTTTCTGCACCAGCGTTCCGGCCGCCGCAAGCATTGCCCCGGCGGCAATCGCCGACAACACGCGCGGCCAGCGCCACTGCCACATTTCCTGTAAGCCCACAAACCAGCCCGCGCTTTCTCGCCCCACGCCCAGCGCCAGCAAAGCGACCAGCAGTAAAGCAGCACACATCAGCAGCACGGTGCCGGGTGACAGGTGGCGTTCCGCGGCAATACTGGCATCCTGAGTGGCGGCAAGCCGCTGATGGCGCAGGCGAGGTAATAGCCACAGCATTAACGGCGCACCGACCAGCGCCGTCACCGCCCCGGTCGGCAGTTCCTGCCAGTGGCTGCCAAGCCAGATAACCAGCTGATCGCTTAAAAGCAGCAGCAGGGCTCCGGTCGCCATGGAAGCCAGAAGCTTAGGCAGCAGGCGCCTTACGCCAAACATCCCGGCCAGAACCGGGGCAAACAGGCCAATAAACCCGATAACGCCCACCACGCTGACCAGCATCGAACTCAGCAGCAGCGCCAGAAACAGCCCGCCCACTCTAACCAATGCCAGCTTCATGCCCAGCCCGCGCAATACCGTGTCATCTAATGCCAGCATGCCCAGGGGGCGAATCATCAATACGATGAGTACCAGCCCGGCCAGCAGCCTTGGCCAGAGAAACTCCACGCCCGCCCAGTCATACTGGTTCAGCATCCCGCTGCTCCAGATAAACAGGTTTTGCAGGCGTTCATGATTGAACAGTACGAGGAAGCTTTTCACCGCGCCGCAATACAGTCCCAGCACAAGCCCGGCAAGGATCAGCGTGACCGGCGACATACGCTTGCCCCAGGCAGCACCCAGCACAATGCTGCCTACGACCATTGCGCCTGCCAGCGCCGCAAGCTGCCTGCCGGTTTCCCCTGCCCCCGCCAGAAAAAGCGTCGCAAGGGTCAGGCCCAGCTGCGCCCCGGCCGCAACGCCCAGGGTTGCCGGTTCGGCCAGAGGGTTACGCAGGATATGCTGAAACAGACAGCCGGCCAGCGCCAGCCCGGCACCGGTGAGCAGCGCCAGCGTTGTTCGCGGCAGCAGGCTGTAATGAAAAAGCATCTGCGAAACATCGGTGACCTGCGGTAGGGTTATCGCCTGCCACCAAAGGCCTGCGGGCAGCATTTGCTGAAAGTTGTAGCCGGTTAAAAACAGCGTAAAGGCACAGAGTAAAAGAAGGATTATGCGCACAGCGCCTCCGGCAAGAGCTGGCAGAAACGCAGCGCCGAGAAACTGCCGCCGTAAAACCATACCGCAGGTAGCAGGTGCAGCTGCCCGTCACGAACAAAGGGCATCACCTGCCATAGCGCAGATTTCGCCACCGTTTTCACCGGATCGTCATCGCCATGCATAAAACACAGCGCCGTGACATTCTCCAGCCTGACCAGCGTTTCAATCCCCACCACGGCACTCCCCCAGGCATTGGTTTTCCCGTCCCAGGCATTGCGCATCCCCAACCGCTCCAGCAAATCATTGAACAGGCTGCTGCGGCCAAAAATCATCACCCGCCGGCTATCGAGAAACGAGAACATCACCAGCGGCCTCGGGTCAGACGGGAGTTTTTCACGCGTGGAAGCAATGCCCTGGTGAAGCTGTGCCAGATGATCGACAGCCTGTTGCTCGCGCCCCAGGAACTGCCCGAGCCTGATTAAATCTTTCTCCAGCAGCGCCAACGGGCGCCCGCTGGCGTCATTGAACGCCGTCGACCAGCAGGGAGCGATTGGCTTTAAGTCTGACTCGGCGGGGCCAAAACCTTTGGAGATTAGAAATAGCGAAGGGTTGAGGCGCTGCATTAATTCGCGGTTAGGCTCGTTTCGCAGCCCAACGTCAACGACGGTATCAGGCAGCTTTGGCTCCCCAACCCAGCGGTGATAATTGCGTTTATCGGCGATAGCCAGCGGCATGATGCCGAGCGCCAGCAGCATTTCGACCGGCCGCCACTCCAAGGCAATAATACGGCTTGGGTCAAAACGCTGCGCCTGGGCGCGGCCCGGAAAAATTGTGGCCAGAGGCAGTAAAGCGGAAAACGCCAGCAAACGCCGACGGCTGAGAGAAACGTCCATATAAATAGCAATAGTTATCGTTCTAATTAAGTTTTACGTATTATGCCGCCGCCCGCCGACAACGCAATCAAAAACTCAGCCGATAGCCACCGCTCGTTCTACGGAAAAATCAGCTGCAAACGCCTCAGACCCACAGCAGGCAATCAGCCATTCGCCGCAGGTAATATGCTGCAAATGCAGGTTCGGCGGGCAAAGCGTTTCCAGCGGGAGCGACAGCTCCGGTATTTGCCAGACCGTCCCGCCCCGCTGCTTCACGACCGCTTCGTGGGCCGTCCACAAACGCCAGAATGCCGTCAGCTGCTGCGCTTCAGGCAGCCCTTCCAGCCAGTCATTAAGCGCCGGGGAAAAACTGTGCTTCGCCACCGCCTGCCAGCGCTTACGCGGGCGCAGCAGCTCCATGTCGCAGCCAACGGGCTTGTTGCCCGTCAGTACCGCAACGGCGTCGGCGCTGTTAGAAATATTGAATTCAGGCAGATACGGGTGCCAGGGTTTACCGTGAGAACCGTTTTGCAGCGGCGGCAAAGCGCCGTTATCCAGCAGCTGCGCTAAAAGCACTCGCCCGGCAAGCCATGCAGAGCGGCGCGCGCCCTGTGGCGCCATAGCGATCAGCGCCTCCGACAGCCAGCGCTCCACGGATTGCGGATCGCAAAGGTGCCCTACTCTCCCCACGGCAAGCCGGTAATGTGCATCAGAAGACAAAGCGTTTGCGCTCTTCCCGGGTAAGTTTCTGGGGTTCTGGCTGATAATGGCTGAAGGTTATCTCCGTCGAGTCCTCCTCAACGTCGTGAAGCTCAACACGATCGAGAGACTTCTCGCCATAAAGCGTTATGGAGCGGAACAGTCCGCTAAGCGTTTCATCAGAGGGAATCAACACCAGCCGCCATTTCCCCTGTCCGAGATCGGAAAATTCACTGATGAAGTCTTTCTCCAGCGTTTTACGGTCGATATAAAACAGCGTGCGCAACAGTTGGTTGAACTGGAACATTTGCGGGTTACTCTGTGCCGTAATGGCCTGAGGAGGCTGGTTACCCATCACCTGCACCATGCGGTTATCGCCCACGATCAGCCGCATCGGGAAAGGCTGACGCTGCTGCCACCACAGCCCTTTATTCTTCGCTACCACGACTCGCCCGCTGGAATGCAGCGGCTGGGCCATGCCTTTTATCTGGCGCTCCTGCTCAAACTGAGCCCGCATAACGGGCGCAGCGGCAAAACGCTTTTGGATTTCATCCAGCGTCACCGCGCCGGTCGCCTGAGCCACCAGCAGAAGAGAGAGAAGCAAACTTTTTTTCACAGCACTAGCCCTATACCCTGAATCTAAATCGACGTGGGCTAGTTTACTCTGCAACGTGGTCTGAAACCAAAAGGAGAAGGCCCGTCGGTGAAACGGGCCAGGAGACTATTGATAAGTCACGTGCAAAACGGCGGTTTTGTGCTGTGAGTCGAGATACTGCACGCGGGTTTGCATCGTGCTGTCGTTATGCACGGTTACGCCATCAAGGGAACTAAGGGCCACGGTTTGGGTGACAGGTTTGCCTTTTTCGGTACAGGTCATTGCAACACTGGAACTTGCAGGCGCCCACTGACAGCCGCCTTCTACTATTTCACCCCGAAAATGGATAATGCCAGAGGAAGCGGCCTGGGATAACGGCGTAACCGCCACGCTCAGCGCCAGACAAAGCAAATACTTCGTATAAATTGCTTTCACGTTCATTACTCCTCGATTGCTGTCGTCCCTGAAGGTTATCGGCAGAAAATCAAAGATAATTAAACAGTGATCGATGTTTTTTATTCTTGCAATACCTCCGTCACATATATTTATTCTTCGTCAAGGTTTGCCCGGCTCTCGCCACTGCTGTTCAAGGTGAAATGCTTTCCCGTCGCTCAACGTGACGGTCACCGTAACGCTGTCGCCGGGGTCAATGTTCAGACTGAGCTGCGACAGCGCGACCTCTTCGTGGGCTTTGATGAACAGTTCACTGCTTTGACGGCTGGTGCTTTGCCCGGACGTCCCGCTTTTATTGGCCACCAGCGTCATTGTGCACTGGCAATCTGCGGCAAGCGTGGCCACGGGCGTAATGGTGTAAATGTTCTCCTGCTGCCGGGTATTAAACGTCAGCTGGCTTGAAAGCGCGGCAAGCAACACCAGGGTATGCATACGACCTCCAAAGAAAAACAGGGCCTGAGGCCCTGTTTACACGGCTGCCTGGCTGTCTTAATACTGAGAAGCCGTGGCGTGGTTGCCGTTACCGAACTGGGTGACTGAAACCAGCGAACTTGATGCCGTCTGGTTAACCACCGCGCCGTTGTTGGTCCCGAACTGCTGAACGTCGATCTGCGCGTTTTTACCGTTCCACTGGCTGATAGTGGCGTTATTACCATAGCCGTCCTGCAGCAATTTAATATCGCTGCTGTCGGAACCCTGGCCAACTTTTGCCCCGTTTACGGTGCCCAGCTGTTTAATATCCGTCTTCGAATAGAAAGCATTCGACTGCAGTGCTGTGGGGTAATGACTCCAACTTA
>NZ_JACARU010000104.1:0-10992 GCF_013386425.1 Cedecea sp. P7760
GCCCAGCCCGCCCAGCCCGACGATGAGAGCCCGCGAGGCTTTCAGCTTCTCCTGGCCGTCAAAGTCAAAGCCGCGCAGCACAATCTGGCGGTTATAGCGCAGCATTTCCTCATCGCTAAGCTCAACCATCTCAGCCTCCGAACAGCGGGTTAAACGGCTCGACCTCAACCCATTCTCCGGCCTCTACGTTGCCGCGCTCGCGCTCCAGCACCACAAAGCAGTTGGCCTGGCTAAAGGAGCTGAAAATATGCGAGCCCTGGTGCCCGGTGCTTAATACTTCAAGGTCACCCTGCTCGTTGCGGCGCAAAATGCCACGCTGGAAGTCGAGGCGGCCCGGGGATTTCTTCAGCTTGCCGACGGTGCGCACGCGCATTCTCGGTGGAAGAGGGTTGATTTGCTGACCGCTCAGCTTAGCCAGCAGCGGCTGTACCAGCTGGTAGAACGTCAGCGCCGCCGAAACCGGGTTACCCGGCAGACCGCAGAACCAGCTATTTTTCAGTCGCCCAAAGGCAAAAGGTTTGCCTGGCTTAATCGCCAGCTTCCAGAAGCCGACTTCGCCCAGCTCTTCAAGGATTTGTTTGGTGTAATCTGCTTCGCCCACCGAAACGCCGCCGCTGCTGATGACGACGTCCGCGCGGCTGTCCGCTTCGTTAAACACCGCGCGCAGGGCAGCCTGGTCATCACGAACGATGCCGAGGTCGATAACTTCGCAGCCCAGCTGCTCCAGCATGATGTGAACCGCCAGGCGGTTGGTATCGTAGATTTGGCCCTCGGCCAGCGGCTGGCCGGGAAGCTGGAGCTCGTCGCCGGTGGAAAACACCGCTGCACGCACTTTGCGGTAGACCTTCACTTCCGGGATGCCGAGAGAGGCAATCAGCGGCAGCTCGGCGGCGGTCAGCTTCACGCCTGCGGCCAGTACGCTGGCGCCCTGATGGATATCCTCGCCGCGGCGGCGAATGTTCTGCCCGTTCTTCACGACGGCGTTAAAGCGCACGCCGCTTTCGGTGACTTCAGTCTCTTCCTGCATGACTACTGCTTCGGCCCCGGCAGGGATCGGTGCGCCGGTCATGATGCGCACGCAGGTGCCAGCGGGCCATTCGCCGCTGAACGGCTGCCCGGCAAATGCTTTACCTGCGACAGGCAGCGCGCCACCGGCTTTGATATCCGCCAGCCGCACCGCGTATCCGTCCATCGCTGAGTTGTCGAAGCCGGGGACATCGAGCGGAGAGATGACCGGTGCGGCGGTGATGCGGCCCGTGGCCTGCAGCAGCGGCAGGGCTTCCGTTTCGGACAGCGGGTTAATACGGGACAGCATCTGTTCAAGCGCGGTTTCAAGCGGGATCAGCCCGGCGGTAAATTCCATTCGTGGCTCCTGGAGCAGGGACAAAATAAGGGCTTAGTATGGCAGAAAACGCCGTCTGGCGGCATGTCTGGGATCAGCAAAATCCTCCCGCCAGCGCGGGGCTATGCGTTACATCACGTTGTCACGTTTCTTCTTTACGCTCGGCCTGCGCGTAAACCGCCATTGGCTATAGTCATTGTGGCTAAGAAAAAACCTCTGCAAGGAAGAACTGATGATAAGCAAACAAAAAGTGTTTCAATTCAGTATGCTGGCTGCCGCTATGGGCGTTACCTCATCCGCATTTGCCTTTGATTCCCTCACCGTTTTTGGCGACAGCCTCAGCGACACCGGCAACAACGGGCGCTGGACCTGGAACAGCAGCCAGAACAAACTTTATGACGAACAGCTGGCCGACCAATATGGCCTGACGCTGACGCCTTCCCGAGAGGGCGGCAGCAACTATGCCGCGGGCGGGGGCACCGCCGTGCCAGCGCTCAATTCGGCCGATAATACCCAAAGCCAGGTTCAACGCTACCTTAGCCAGACCGGCGGGCGAGCGGACGGCAACGGGTTATACATTCACTGGATAGGCGGCAACGATCTGGCCGCGGCCGCCACCCAGCCAGCGCTGGCGCAGGGAATCGCCGCTAACAGCGCGGCCAACGCAGCGGCTCAGGTTGGGGCTTTGCTTGATGCCGGAGCCGGGCTGGTGGTGGTACCTAACGTCCCGAATATCGGCGCGACGCCAACGTTGATGGAACTGGTGCTTAGCGCAGGGCTTGGCGCGGCGGCCACGCCAGCCATTCAGGCTGCTTATGCTTCTCTGGATGTGGCGCAAACGCCTGACCTGGCGAGCCGCCAGCAGGCAATTCATCAGGCTTTACAGGCGGCGGCGTCGGTCGTCAGTACGAATCCACTCATTCAGCAGGGCGTAGCCGCTCAGCTGATTGCTGCCTACGATCAAGCCGTGCAGCAGGCTTCTTTACTCACCACCTTCTATAACAGCGCTGAGGATCAGGCTCTGCTGCAACACGGCGGCAACATTGCCCGGGCGGATATCAACGGCGTTTTCCAGGAAATCCTGGCCAACCCTCAGGCGTTCGGCCTGACAAACACCGCCGGGATGGCCTGTCCGCCGGGCGTGGCGGCGACAGACTGCACCAGCTCGACGCCCGGCTTTAATGCCTCTCAGGGCTATCTGTTTGCCGACCATTTCCACCCTGGCCCGCAGGTACACAGCATCATTGCCCAATACATTGAGTCGATTATCGCCGCGCCTGTTCAGGTGACTCGTCTGAATCAGGGCGCGCAGGCGATGGTGCGTGGCAGCCGGGCCACGCTCGACAGCCGCTACCAGCAACTGCGTCAGGGCGAAAACGCCGCCGGTTCACTGGGCGTGTTTGGCGGCTACGGCGGGGGCTATCAGCGGTATAGCGGGCACGGTGGAACCGGTGACGGCAAAGGGAACACCAATAACCTGACCGTTGGCCTGGATTACCAGCTCAATGAAAACGTGGTGCTGGGCGGGCTGATTGCCGGCTCTCTGGATAACCAGCGCCCGGATGATAACTACCGCTATGACACCCGAGGTTTCCAGGCCGCGCTCTTTGGCCAGCTTCGCGCGGGCCAGGCCTGGCTGAACGTGGACGTGCATTATCTCTCTGCGGACTTCACGAATATTCAGCGCGATATCACGCTCGGACAGCTGACCCGCACTGAAAAAGGCGATACCGACGGGAGGCTGTATGGCGCGCGACTTACTGCGGGTTATGACCTCGCGATAACGAACTGGCTGACCACGGGGCCGGTGCTGCAATACGCCTGGGATTACAGCCACGTGAACGGCTACAGCGAAAACGGCAGCAGCAGCACCGCTATGCGCTTCGGCGATCAGAACGGCCATTCGCAAATCGGCAGCGCGGGCTGGCGCGTGGACACGAAGCTGGGGGTGATTAATCCCTGGGCGCAGGCCAGCTACCGGCATCAGTTTGGCGACGACAATTACCGTGCGAACGGCGGCTTAAAATCCACGGCGCTGACCTTCAGCCGCAGCGGTGAACAGCTGGATAAAAACTGGGCCGATATCGCCGTCGGCGCTGATATGCCGCTCTCGGATACCGTGTCAGCCTTTGCGGCAGTGGCGCAAACGGCCGGGCTAAGCGACGGGAACCAGACCAGCTACAACGTGGGTATCAGCGCGAAGTTCTAACTTTTTGTTACCACCAAAGAAATAGCGGTTCAGGTTTTATCGGCCGCTATTTCTCCTTCCCGCCGGGCGGCGTAAGGCTCGCAGAGTAAAGTCAATTTTCTTTACAACACTTTTACGTCTTTCTATATTCAAAAATCGTATCAATGTTTGGCAACGATTCTGATATTTATAGAAAAAACGCCGCCAGATATCACATTCAACAGGCAATGCCGAATGACCAAAGCCGTTATCGCTATTCATGGCGGGGCCGGAGCCCTGACCCGCGCCCACCTGACGCCGGAAAAAGAGCAGGAGTTTATCAGCGCGCTATCCAGAATAGTGGAGGTCGGGCAGCAGATCCTCGAGCACGGCGGCAGCGCGCTGGACGCGGTAACCGAGGCCGTTCGCCTGCTGGAAGAATGCCCGCTGTTTAACGCCGGGATTGGTTCTGTGTTCACTAGTGAAGGCAAACATGAGCTCGACGCCTGCGTCATGGACGGCAACAGCCTGGATGCCGGGGCGGTGGCGGGCGTAAGCCATATTCGCAACCCGATTCTTGCGGCGAGGCTGGTGCTGGAAAACAGCCCTCACGTGCTGATGATTGGCGAAGGGGCGGAACGTTTTGCCGCTCAGCAAGGGCTTGAGCCGGTAGATGAAACACTTTTTTCGACCGAAGAACGCTATCAGCAATTGCTGCGCGCCCGTGAAAGCCAGCAAACGCTGTTGGATCATGACGGGGCCGAGCCGATTGATGCCGATAAGAAATTTGGCACGGTTGGCGCAGTGGCGCTGGATAAACTCGGTAATCTGGCGGCGGCAACCTCCACCGGCGGGATGACCAATAAACTGCCGGGCCGGGTAGGGGATTCACCCCTCGTCGGCGCGGGCTGCTATGCCAACAATGCCAACGTGGCGGTGTCCTGCACCGGCACGGGTGAAGTTTTTATGCGCACGCTCGCGGCCTACGACATTGCTGCCCTGATGGAGTATGCCGGACTAAGCCTGCAGCAGGCCGTCGACCGTGTGGTGCTGGAAAAACTGCCCGCGCTGGGCGGCAGCGGCGGCATGATTGCCATTGATAATCAGGGCAACGTCGCGCTGCCGTTTAACAGCGAAGGGATGTACCGCGGCTTTGGCTTTGTGGGCGATGCCCCGAATGTAGGAATTTATCGTGACCAGGAGAGTTAATGCCGCACAGTCATGAACTGCCGGACGAGCAGGTGCTTGCCGTTAGCGACCTCAATATTCGCTTTCGCCAACAGCAGCAGGTCACCGAGGCGGTGCGTCACCTGTCGCTGACGCTTAACCGGGGTGAAACGCTGGCGATTGTCGGCGAGTCGGGCTCCGGGAAATCGGTGACGGCGATGGCATTGATGCGCCTGCTGGAACAGAGCGGCGGGCTGGTCGACTGCGAGAAACTGCTGCTGCGCCGCCGCAATAACGAAGTGCTTAATCTGCCCGAGCTGAACAGCGCGCAGATGCGTCGCGTGCGTGGCGCGGACGTGGCGATGATTTTCCAGGAGCCGATGACCTCGCTCAACCCGGTGTTTACCGTGGGGGAGCAAATTGCCGAATCTATTCGTTTACACCAAAAGCTGGACGGCCGGGCGGCGCTGAATGAGGCAAAACGCATGCTTGAACGCGTGCGCATTCCTGAAGCCCAGGCCATTCTGAACCGCTACCCGCACCAGCTTTCCGGCGGGATGCGCCAGCGGGTGATGATCGCCATGGCGCTCTCCTGCCGCCCGGCGGTACTGATCGCCGATGAGCCGACGACCGCCCTCGACGTGACTATTCAGGCGCAGATCCTGCAGCTTATTCGCGTCCTGCAGGATGAAATGCAGATGGGGGTGATTTTTATCACCCACGATATGGGCGTGGTGGCCGACATCGCCGACCGGGTGCTGGTCATGTATCGGGGCGAAGCGGTGGAAACCGGCACCGTTGAGCAAATATTCGAAAACCCGCAGCACGCCTACACGCAGGCTTTACTGGCCGCCGTGCCGCGTCTGGGCGCCATGAACGGCAGCGATTTACCGCGCAAGTTTCCGCTTATCGTGCCGGGGCAATCGAATCAGCAAGAGCCTGAAGTCGAGCAGGACACCATTCCCCACGGCGCTAAGCCAGTGCTTGAAGTGCGTGACCTGGTCACCCGTTTTCCGCTACGTAGCGGGATATTCAACCGGGTGACGCGCCAGGTACATGCTGTTGAAAAGGTGAGCTTCGATTTACTGCCCGGCGAAACCCTGGCGCTGGTAGGCGAGTCCGGCTGTGGTAAATCGACCACCGGGCGCTCGCTGCTGCGGCTGGTGGAAACCCAGGGCGGCACCATCACCTTTAACGGCCAGCGTATTGATAATTTGCCTGACGGCGAACTGCAGCACGTCCGCAAAGACATCCAGTTTATATTCCAGGATCCGTATGCTTCGCTGGATCCTCGCCAGACGGTCGGTTACTCCATCATGGAGCCGCTGCTGGTGCATCAGGCGATGCCCAAAGAGCAGGCTCAAGAGCGCGTAGCCTGGCTGCTTGAGCGCGTAGGGTTGCAGCCGGAACACGCCTGGCGCTACCCGCATGAGTTCTCCGGCGGCCAGCGGCAGAGGGTTTGTATTGCCCGCGCGCTGGCCCTTAACCCGAAGGTGGTGATTGCCGATGAGTCCGTTTCGGCGCTGGATGTGTCGATTCGGGCGCAGATAGTTAACCTGCTGCTCGACCTGCAGCGTGAGTTTGGCATCGCTTTCCTGTTTATCTCCCACGACATGGCCGTGGTGGAACGTATCAGCCATCGCGTGGCGGTGATGTATCTGGGCCAGATTGTTGAAATTGGCCCGCGCCGCGCGGTGTTTGAAAACCCACAGCATCCGTATACCCGCAAGCTCATGGCGGCGGTGCCGGTGGCTGACCCAACCCGTAAGGGACGCAAGCCCGTTTTAGTGTCTGACGAGATCCCCAGCGCCACACGCAGCCTGGGGGATGAACCGCACGTAGCACCGCTGGTTGCGGTGGGGCCGGGGCATTTTGTCGCCCGGCATCCCATCGGCAGCAGTGAAAATCGCCTTTAAAGGAAAACAATAATGACAGCTAACACAACGCAAAAATGGCTTCTGGCGGCGGGACTGGCCTCCGCCGTTATCGCCACGCCCGCTTTCGCTGCTAAAGATGTCGTCGTAGCGGTGGCCTCAAACTTCACGACGCTCGACCCGTATGATGCGAATGACACGCTGTCGCAGGCGGTGGCGAAGTCGTTCTATCAGGGGTTGTTCGGGCTTGATAAAGACATGAAGCTGCAGAACGTGCTGGCGGAGAGCTATAAGGTCTCTGACGACGGCCTGGTGTACACCATCAAACTGCGTACGGGCGTGAAGTTCCAGGACGGCACTGACTTCAATGCCGATGCGGTAAAAGCTAACCTCGACCGCGCCAGCAATCCGGATAACCACCTCAAGCGCTATAACCTGTATAAAGCCATCGCGAAAACCGAAGCGGTCGATCCTGCGACGGTAAAAATCACCTTAAAACAGCCGTTCTCGGCGTTTATCAATATTCTTGCCCACCCGGCGACGGCGATGATCTCTCCGGCGGCGCTGCAAAAGTACGGCAAAGATATTGGCTTCCACCCGGTGGGCACCGGCCCGTATCAGCTGGATACCTGGAACCAGACCGATTTTGTGAAGGTGAAGAAATTCACCGGTTACTGGCAGGCTGGCCTGCCGAAGCTGGACAGCATTACCTGGCGTCCGGTCGTGGATAACAACACCCGCGCGGCGATGCTGCAAACCGGCGAAGCGCAGTTTGCGTTCCCGATTCCTTACGAGCAGGCCGGCGTGCTGGAGAAAAACAGCAAGCTTGAGCTGGTTGCTTCCCCGTCCATCATGCAGCGCTACATCAGCATGAACGTGACCCAAAAACCGTTTGATAACCCGAAGGTTCGCGAGGCGATCAACTACGCGATTAACCGCCAGGCGCTGGTGAAAGTGGCGTTCTCCGGCTTTGCCACGCCTGCGGAAGGCGTCGTGCCGCCGTCCATCGCCTATTCGGAAAAATTCAAACCCTGGCCTTACGATCCGGCCAAAGCCAAAGCGCTGCTAAAAGAAGCGGGCTTCCCGAACGGCTTTGAAACCACGCTCTGGTCGTCCCATAACCACAGCACCGCGCAGAAAGTACTGCAGTTTACCCAGCAGCAGCTGGCGCAGGTTGGTATCAAGGTGAAAGTGACGGCGATGGACGCCGGGCAGCGTGCGGCAGAAGTGGAAGCCAAAAGCCAGAAAGAGAGCGGCGTGAGAATGTTCTACACCGGCTGGTCGGCCTCAACCGGTGAAGCAGACTGGTCTCTGTCACCGCTGTTTGCTTCCCAAAACTGGCCGCCAACGCTGTTTAACACCGCGTTCTACAGCAATCCTCAGGTGGATAAAGACCTGGCTGAGGCGCTGAAAACTACCAAACCGGAAGAGAAAGCGAAGCTGTATAAAGACGCGCAGGACATTATCTGGAAAGAGTCACCGTGGGTGCCGCTGGTGGTGGAAAAACTGGTTTCTGCCCACAGCAAAAACCTCACCGGATTCTACGTGATGCCGGATACCGGGTTTAGTTTTGATAATGCGGATCTGAAGTAGCGTGATAATGACCCTCACCCCGGCCCTCTCCCTAAAAGGGAGAGGGGGAAACCAAAGCTTTTTTTCTTTATTCCCTCTCCTCTTTGGGGAGAGGGTTAGGGTGAGGGGCCGCGATGTTTAACTATTTCCTCAAACGCCTCCTGGGCCTGATCCCCACGCTGTTCATCGTCGCGGTGCTGGTGTTCTTGTTTGTGCACCTGCTGCCCGGCGACCCGGCGCGCCTGATTGCCGGGCCGGAGGCCGATGCCACGGTCATTGAGCTTGTTCGCAAACAGCTCGGGCTGGATCAGCCCTTGTGGCGACAGTTCCTGCATTACATCACTCACGTGGTGCAGGGGGACTTTGGCACCTCGCTGGTTTCGCGCCGCCCGGTATCCGAAGAGATTGCCAGCCGCTTTATGCCCACGCTGTGGCTGACGCTGACCAGCATGGCCTGGGCGACGCTGTTTGGCCTGGTTACCGGGATAGTGGCCGCCGTCTGGCGCAACCGCTGGCCGGATCGCCTGAGCATGACGATTGCCGTGTCCGGTATTTCCTTCCCGGCCTTCGCGCTGGGAATGCTGCTGATGCAGGTCTTCTCGGTTGAGTTAGGCTGGCTCCCCACGGTGGGGGCAGACAGCTGGCAGCACTACATTTTGCCGTCTA
The DNA here is from genome assembly GCF_013386425.1 of Cedecea sp. P7760. NCBI lineage: Bacteria > Pseudomonadati > Pseudomonadota > Gammaproteobacteria > Enterobacterales > Enterobacteriaceae > Cedecea > Cedecea sp. P7760. Next base: position 8,789 of record NZ_JACARU010000104.1, read on the forward strand.
TTACCCTTGGTGCGGCGGTGGCTGCGGTGATGGCGAGATTCACCCGCGCATCGTTCGTGGATGTGCTGCATGAAGATTACATGCGTACCGCCAGGGCGAAAGGCGTGAGCGAAACGCTGATCGTGGTGAAACACGGCCTGCGTAACGCCATGATCCCGGTGATCACCATGATGGGGTTACAGTTCGGCTTCCTGCTTGGTGGCTCAATTGTGGTGGAAAAAGTGTTTAACTGGCCGGGATTAGGGCGCCTGCTGGTGGATTCGGTGGAAATGCGCGACTACCCGGTTATTCAGGCGGAAGTCCTGCTGTTTTCGCTGGAGTTTATTGTAATCAACTTAGTGGTGGATCTGCTGTATGCCGCCATTAACCCGGCCATCAGGTACAAATAAGGATGCGACTTTTAAACTGGCGACGCCAGGCCATAGTCAGCGCGATGCCCGCCGTTCGCGCCGGGCAAATCCGTACGCCGTGGAGCGAGTTCTTACGCCGTTTTCGGCAGCAGCCCGTGGCGATGACCGCCGGACTTTTCGTGCTTTTACTGATAGTAGTAGCGCTGATAGCGCCGTGGATAGCGCCCTTTGATGCGGAAAACTATTTTGATTACGACAGGCTGAACGAAGGGCCGTCGGCATTGCACTGGTTTGGCGTTGATTCGCTGGGGCGCGACATTTTTAGCCGCGTGCTGGTTGGGGCGCAAATCTCACTGGCCGCCGGGGTCTTTTCGGTGCTTATTGGCGCGCTGATCGGCACCTTCTTTGGCCTGCTGGCGGGGTATTACGAAGGCTGGTGGGACCGCATTATCATGCGCATTTGCGATGTCCTGTTCGCCTTCCCCGGCATTCTGCTGGCGATAGCGGTGGTGGCGGTGATGGGCAGCGGCATGACCAACGTGATTATTGCGGTGGCTATTTTCAGTATTCCGGCGTTTGCCCGTCTGGTTCGCGGCAACACCCTGGTGCTGAAACAGCAAACTTTTATTGAGTCTGCTCGTAGCATTGGCGCCCCGGATGCGACTATTATCTTCCGGCATATTCTGCCGGGAACCGTTTCGTCGATCGTGGTTTATTTCACCATGCGTATCGGGACCTCTATTATCTCCGCCGCAAGCCTGTCGTTTCTTGGCCTGGGCGCTCAGCCTCCTACGCCGGAGTGGGGCGCGATGCTGAACGAGGCGAGGGCGGATATGGTCATTGCCCCACACGTGGCTATTTTCCCGAGTCTCGCCATCTTCTTTACCGTGCTGGCGTTCAACTTATTGGGCGATGGGTTGCGGGACGCGCTGGACCCCAAAATTAAAGGCTAAGCTGCGGCAAAACCTTCGTCGCCCTGGAGTAAATACATGCGAAAAATAACCGGGGCGCTTCTGCTCAGCCCGCTGCTGATTGCCACCTCCTGCCCGGCGGCCAACTGGTCGCTTGGCGCGCAGGGCGGGCTGTATCAAACCCCTTATCAAACCCGCCATGTGCTGCGCTGGGCGCTGCCATACGTCGGCTACGATGGCAAAACCTGGTATCTCGACGGGACCGAGGCGGGCTATAACTTCATCAATACCGATACGCTGTTGCTGCGCGCTAAGGTCTATTACTACGACACGCTATATCGTGCCGATACCGGGCAAACGCCCGCGCTGCGAGGGCTGAGCAACCGCAATAGCACGATGATGGGCGGTATGACGATGCAATACACTACGCCGGTGGGGGCATTTAGCGCCACGATCGCGGGCGATACTCTGGACGTCAGCAACGGCGTGGTCGCCAATTCGGCCTATATCGCAATGGTGCAGTGGGGAGATTTCACGCTGGTGCCGGAAGCCGGCATGGACTTTTCTAACGCGCAAAATACGCGTTATTACTATGGCATCTCTGAGAAAGAGTCGGCAAAAACGGGCCTGGCGACATGGCGTCCGCAAAGCAGCATTGTGCCTTACGCACAGCTGGCGATGAACTATGCCTGGACGCCGCTGTGGAACACCTGGGCACAGTTCACGCAGCGTTTTTACCCGAGCACGATAAGTGACAGCCCGATGGTGAATAAGAACAACGTGCGGGAGCTAACGGTGGGGATGAGTTATACGTTTTAGGCGATTGCTCGGTGATTATCTCATCGTTATAAATACCCACGATTATGCAAACCCGGATAAAATTCCGTTCACTTCCAGTACAGTTTCATATGTAGCCACTGCGCCGGTGAAGCGGTAAACCCAC
>NZ_JACARU010000105.1:0-7554 GCF_013386425.1 Cedecea sp. P7760
CCGGTATAGGCAAAACGCCCGTAGCCCATGCCGATAGCCAGAACGACCGCGCCCGCAAGCGCCAGCAGCAGCGCGCGTATTTCTGGCCTGAAATGCATTGTCATGACGCCTCACCTTTAAATCTCATAATGGAAATGTTTTTTTTGTTTAAATCTTATTTTGAGATTAATGGTGATGAAGATGACAGGCAAGCGACTTCTTTGCCGACTGAGATTTGTCGTTGATTAACCAGAAGTGCGCATGTCGGCCTCTATGCGCTGAATCCAGCCTTTGGCCGTTTGGCTCTGCGCCAGTAGCAGCGCGGCCTGTAACGCCAGGCTGTACTCCAGAACATGTTCTGGCCTGTCGGAATAGCGGATTTGCGCCTGCACACGCATCAGCTCGGGCAGGTTCCAAAGCGACTGGTTCACGTCGAGCACGGACAGGCGTTCGCTGAGAAGCGTATCCGCCGCCTCCCGCTGACCTTTCTGCGCCAAAGCAGCGGCAAAATCAGAGAGAAAAATCGAATAAGCCGGATCAAAGCCATTGGCACGTAAGGTGGCGAGCATCGCGTGAATTTGTGGCGGGAGAATAGCTTCTGGCTGCCTGCGTAACCTGCCCCAGAACGTAAACGCCGAGGCATAAAGCCGCCAGAATCCCAGGCCATGCTCAACGGCAATTGTCTCGATCTGCGAGGCAATCAGCAGCACCTGGTCTATATCGCCGGTTAAGGCCGCCAGCGTGCAGCTGCCTTCCGCGAGCGCGGCACACAGCGAGCAGGCATGATCGAGCTCCCTTGCTTCCTCCACCGCCAATTGCGCCGCTCTTCTGGCTTTGGCGATGTCGCCGGTCACCCACAGCGTGCGGACCAGGAAAGCCCAGCCAGCCACGCGCTGATCCAGTCCAAAACGGAATGGCGCTCTCTGGCTGTCATCATCCACGGCGCGATCCAGCAATGCCTGAATTTCGCCGATCGCAGCCTGCTGATCGCCGGAAAAATGCAGCGCGGTACCCACCAGACGCCGGACGGTCAATAAAGCGCCATAGTCACCGATTTCGGCGGCAAGCGCGGCCATTTTTTTGCCGTTGTTCCCGGCCTGCTGATAGCGGCCGCTGCGCAGGTGATACAGCCACAGTCCGTATTCTGCCTGCAGCTGTATTTCTCGGTCCCCGAGCGTGCCGGCAAGCTCTCCGGCCCGCCGCCAGGCCTGGCCGTTTTCCTCAACCGGCCCCTGCGCCCAGCCCAGGGCAGAACCTAAAGCCGCCTGCATCAGCATCTCTTCACGCTGCGTGGCGTGCCCGTTTTGCGGATTGTTAATGGCCGCGGTGATACGCTGGCGGCATTCGCCGTGCAGCGAAAGCTGGATCCAAAAAGGCGTGGCGTTAGCGAGAATACTGCGGCCAAGCGGCGCGTTTTGACCTGCGCCAAAACACCAGTCAGCCGCGGCACGAAGATCGTCAATCAAATAACCATACTGACGACGCCAGTGCGGGCTGGATGCTTCCGTCCAGGCTTCCGTTGCCTGCACCATGTTGTCTGCGGTCAGATGCGCATGCCTGAGAGAAAGCTGCTCGCTATCGCCCGCCAACAGCCCGCGAGCGTATGTGCGAACAATCGTGAGATAGCGATACCTTGCCGGTCTGGCACCCGCTTGAAATACCAGCAGTGATTTCGCGACCATTTTCGCTACAACGTCACTGGTGTGCTCCTGGTTTAACAGCCCTTTCGCTGCCGCGAGGTCGAACTCGCCGGGAAAAATAGCCAAAGCCTGAAAGACTCGCTGCTCGTCTGCCGTCAGCAGCCGGTAACTCCAGTCCAGCGCGTCGGCTAACGTTCTGTGGCGTGAGGTCCTGGCAAGACTGGGAGCGTCAGGCAGCGATTCTCGCCCCGCAAGGTCGGCCAGCACCGCTTCCGGCCCCAGGCTGGCAACCCTGGCGGCCACAATCTCCAGCGCCAGCGGGACCGCATCAAGCAGCCGGCAAAGCGCCGCTACGGGCCGCACGTTTTCTTCCGTCAGGCGAAACTGGTAATCCGCCGCCTGAATGCGCTGGACGAGAAACTCAACCGCGCTGTAACTTTGTGCCTCGCTGACGTTCACCTGCGCAGACGGTAGAGCCAGCGGCCCAATGCGATACACCTGTTCGCCCTCAATGCCCAGCGGAGTCTGACTGGTTAGCAAAACGCTGAGCAATTCATTCGCCTGCAGCAGGCGTTCAATTTCCTGCGCACAGGCGGTTGCCAGATGCTCACAGTTATCGATAACAAGCAGCGCCGGGTGAGAATGCTGTCTCCCCGCTCCGCGAATGCCGGCTACTGCCGCGCGCAGGACCGGAACCGGATCTGAGCCGCCGTTCAGGCTGGATAAATCAGCAAAAAATATGCCGTCTGGATAAAGCCCGGCGGCTTCGCGCACAACCTCCAGCAGCAGCCTGGTTTTGCCAATACCGGCGGGCCCGGCCAGAGTACAAAGAGTATTTTCGAGCAGCAGTTTTCTTATCTCACCCAGCTCTCTTTCGCGGCCAATCAGCGGCGAACGTGGGCGAGGCAGACTGGTTGATGTGGGGCTGACCGGCAATGATGAAGTAGCCGCCTGCAGCTTATTGACCGCGGCGGTAAAGCAGTAACCGCGCCCAAAAACGGTCGTTATCAGATTGCGGTCAGCGCCGAAAATTTTGCGCAACGCGGAAATTTGCGCCTGCAGGTTGTTTTCTTCAACGATCTCTTTTGGCCAGACGGTTTCCAGCAGCGTCTCTTTCGCCACCACCTGCCCGGCCTCGCTGACCAGCAGCTTTAACACCGCCATCGCCCGCTCGCCCGGCTCAAGGCGAACGCCGTCCCTCAGCAGCAGGCCAAGGTCAGGAAACAGCTGGTAGCGGCCAAAGACCACCATATCGTCATCTCTTTCCGGGCGGGTTTGGGCGTTGTCGACAGGCATCGGTGCGGTCGCTTTCAGGTAATTTCAGAAGTCTGAAATTCTAGGGCAAAGATTGCTGGTGGACAATCGTTCAGCATCAGGGTTCGTCATCACCTGTGAGAAATAATCATGTCGGATAACCCGCTCGACGTTACCCTTAAACGCCTGCCCGAGGCCGAAGAACACTCGCCTTTAACGTCCACTCTGCTGCTGATCATGGCGCTGGCCTGCGGCGTTTTTGTCGCCAACGTTTACTACAACCAGCCGCTGCTGGAGCTGCTGCAACAGGCTTTTCCCCGGCAGTTAGCCCTGGTGAGCCTCGCGCCCACGGCAACCCAGCTGGGTTTTGCCTGTGGGCTGTTTTTACTCGTTCCCCTTGGCGACAAAATTAACCGCCGGACGCTTATCCTTTGCCAGTCGGCGGGGCTTGCGGTGGCGCTGGCCTGCCTGGCATTAGCGCCCAACGTCGTGACCATTATTATTGCATCTGCGGCGGTAGGCGTGACGGGCTCCGTGGCGCAGCAGATTGTGCCGTTTGCCGCCGAACTCGCCAAACCGGAACGCCGTGGGCAGGTGGTCGGCACGGTGATGAGCGGCGTGCTCTGCGGCATTCTGCTGGGCCGGGCCGTCGGCGGTTTTAGCGGCGAGCACTGGGGATGGCGAGCCACCTTCTGGCTGGGCTGTGTGGCTACCGCCTGCGGCTGGCTCATGCTGTTCTTCACCCTGCCGCACCATACGCCGCGCAACAAGCAGACCTATATGAGCCTGATGCGATCGCTGGTTTCGCTATGGCGCGAAGAACCTTTGCTACGCCGGGCAACGTGGATTCAGGCCGCCCTGTTCGGATCGTTTATCGGCCTGTGGACGATTCTGGCGCTGCAGCTGCACGCCGCGTTCCACCTCGGCGCAGACGTTGCCGGCATGATGGGCATTGTCGGTGCCGTCGGGATCCTGATTGCGCCGCTCGCCGGGCGAATTGCCGACCGCCGGGGACCTTATGCGGTGATCGGACTTGGCGCGCTGGTGATGGTTATTTCGTTTGCGGTGCTTGGCCTGTGGACGTCGCTAACCGGGCTGGTGATCGGCATTATCCTGATGGATCTCGGCGAACAGTCGGCGCTTATTTCCAATCAGCACGTGATTTATGCCCTGCGTCCGGAAGCCCGGAGCCGCATTAATACCGTGTTTATGAGCGGGATGTTTATCGGCGGGGCGCTGGGCTCATGGGGAGCAAGCCTGGTATGGCGACTGGGAGGCTGGGAAATGGCCTCGCTGCTGGGCGGCCTATTGAGCCTCGCCGGGCTGCTTATCCATATGATTGGGCGAAGAAAGCGCGGCTGATGTGAAAGGCGGCGGCACGCCAGAACGGCCGCCGCAGATTTCAAAGGGCGCTATTGAATCAACACGCCCTGCACCAGGTTAGCTTTTACCACGGTCACCTGTGGAATTTTCAGCGCTTCCATGTAGCCCTGAACCAGCAGCAGGTTGCTGACGTCCGTAGCTCGGTAATCACCGCGCAGCTCTGAGTCCCCTTTCCACACCTGGCCGGCGGAGGCTTTTTGCAGATCGGCGAGGGTGTAAACTTTTTCGTTCAACTGCTTGCTGACGGAGAAATCATGCACCCCGCCAATGCCCACAACGGTACGCTTTGCCAGCGCCTGTTTCATCTCCGGGCTGACGTGGGTTGTGGCATAGAAGCGAACAAAACGCAGCACGCCGTCGCGCAGAGAACCAATCGGATTTGGCGAACTGACCTCATGCAGGTCTTTGTTTTTCACCACGTCGATGATGTAGTTCTTCAGCGTGACGGAAGCCAACTTGCCCTGGTAAATCTCCGGCTGCCATTTGTCGTGCTTTTGCAGCCAGGTGGTCATCTGCATCGACCCGCCGCCGATGTCCCAGACCACCATCTGGTCGTCTGCCAGCGGCACCGGCATCGAGGCTTTGGCGGACAGGAAGCCCAGCTCGGCTTCCTGCGCCTGGGAGATAATTTTTAAGTTAACCCGCACGGAGCGGTTAAACGCATCGATAACCTGCTGTGCGTTAGAGGCGCTGCGGAAAACAGCGGTCGCAACGCCGTTAAAACGTGTTGGATGATAGCGAGCGGCTTCCGCCGTCAGCTCCTGCAGCGCAGCCTGGCCCTGCCGCTGTATCGCCGGGCTGAGGGTGTTGTCCGCAGATTTGGACAGATCTTCGTTAAAAGCGATTGGGCGCTGATCCTCGAACAGCACTTTGTTGATGCGCTGTTTGCAGGTATCCACTTTGGCGACCACCAGCTTGGTGGTGCCGGAGCCCATGTCGATGCCCGCGCGAGTCTCTTCACAGCCAGCGGCATGGGCCGCAAAGCTCACGCCGGGTAAGGCCGCCACCACCATCAGGGGAAAAAAATTGCGTCGAAATATTTTTGTCATATTGAGTATCCAGTGTCGATCCATTAAAAAGCTATTGATAACGTAGCTTTAATATTCGGTAAAACACTTTTTAATAATACCTGCTGATTTTGTTAGAAAAAGCCGCTGCATTGTTCAGTACAGGGGCCGGCAGGTATCAATGGCGTTAATGATAAGCAAGGGTAAGGATAAAAAGATGAAGAAAAGTATATTGAGTGGCGCGATGGCGCTGGTGCTGGTCAGCCTGACGGGCTGTGCAAATCAGCAGCAGGCGGCCGATCAAAAACTGGCCAGCCAGACGGTGATGGCGGTTGACTGGTTCCAGCAGTCCGGCGAATACCGTGCGCTGGCGTATCAGTCGTTTAACAGCGCTCGCCTGGCCTGGGATCGGTCAGCCAAACAGGGTAACGCTAAGCGCGCGGTGATTGTCGATCTGGATGAAACCATGCTGGACAACAGCGCCTACAGCGCATGGCAGGCGAAAAATAACAAAGCGTTTGACGACAAAACCTGGTCCCAGTGGACTCAGGCTCGCCAGGCGCTGGCCGTCCCCGGCGCGGTGGATTTTGCCAACTATGTTAACAGCCACGGTGGCACCATGTTCTATGTGTCAAACCGCGACAGCAAAGACTTTGACGCGACCGTCGCCAACATGAAAACGTTGGGCTTTACCGGCGTGAGCGACAAAACCGTGCGCCTGAAAACCGACAGCTCCAACAAGCAGGCTCGCTTTGATGCGATCAAGGCCGAAGGTTATGACGTGGTGATGTACATCGGCGACAACCTGAATGACTTTGGCAAAGCGACTTACCATAAAGATCAGGCGCAGCGTCAGCAGTTTGCCAGTGACAACCGCAGCAAGTTCGGCACCCAGTTCATCGTGCTGCCTAACCCAATGTACGGCGACTGGGAAGGTGCCTTAGCGCCAAACTACTTCAAGTTGAACACGGCCCAGCAGGCAGAAGCGCGTGAAAATGCGCTGCGTGGCTGGTCCGGGAAATAAGCTGTCTCGCCCCACCCTTGCGGTGGGGTTTTTATGCCGTCATGCTGGACTGAAGCTATCTCTAAGCCAGCGATGGGCGGCATCATCATCAGTACAACACTGCCTCGACGAGAGAGCCCTCCTTTAAGCCGAAAATCCTGGGAAGACCTCAAGGCTCCCCTTGGAAAGTGACATATAAGAGATTAAGTGCATTCCTTTTTTATCTATAACCTAATAGGTCAGACGCTTGGTTTTAGATATTATCTTTCATATCCGTATAAATTAATCCTGCCCGAGAGATACTCACCTAAATATACTTCGCTGATTTTATTAAAGCCTTGCTTGATAACTTCATTTTCTAACCAGTCATTGTCCTTGTTAAGGATTTCGAGCAGATCATGATTAGCTAAACCATCAACTATAATTGGATAGCGTATATTTTCATCACCACTTTGTATAATGGTTAATTGCCCATTCTGTTCGAGAACTACGCGCTTCAATTGTTCTATTTCATAAATGCCATTCGCCCTTAACTTGAACATCAAATCATTTGCAGAAACACCATTGCGTAAACACTCCTTAACATTGACACTGCCATTATGTACCAGGGTGATAGGCTTGCCATCAATAATCCTTTTAACTAGACGATTGTTCTCTTTTAAAAATTTAAGGACAAAAACGAGGAAGGTCCATATAATTAACACCAAAACAAACTGTAGTACTGTTATCGATTCATTATAAATTACGCCACCGATAATCCCCCCGAGCACATAGTTCTGAACCTGGTCCATTGCGGATGAAGGAGCCAGATTACCCTTCCCCATGAGATTTATTTGAATAATCAGGCACAGTATCCCCAGACCCAATTTTATCATGATTGGCGTATAAATTATCATTTCTGTTCCTCAGTTTTTTATGATTTCTATGCCTGGGTTTACTAACGACACCTCAACTAAACTATATGTTTTTTGATCCGGACTTAAATTAACGCGATAGTAAAGATCATTAATTTTAACGATAATGCCATCCGAGAGCTGTACTGAATTTGAAAATATAGAATCCATACCCACTTCTTTTTCTTTTGATAACAATTTAACAAAGCTCACCATTTGTGATGATTGAGAGTGTATATTTTGACTATCAGTATAATCTGCATACTGAACACCAGAAATGAACAGTAAAAATAAAAATACGATTATTGTTAGGTCTCGATATTTAGTTTGTAAGCGATGACGCATGTAGAGGCTAAAAAAAACGATCAGGATAAATAAAGCACTAAATATAATGA
>NZ_JACARU010000106.1:0-1392 GCF_013386425.1 Cedecea sp. P7760
TTGCCGTGGTAGTGATTTGCCGACCAGATAAGGCCACCAGCCAGGCAAACCACAAACACGAGAAAAAGCACTCGATAGCCGGTTGTCATAAGCCATCCATGCAGAGTTGCTTCTCTGCGCCGCGGCGAGTGACCAGGCCGGGAAGCTTAACGCCGCCGCCGTATACCCACCTCGGGAATTGCTCACAGGCCTGAGCAACCTGCCCGCTGCGCAGCAGCAGGAACAACGTAGATTTCTGCATAGCGCCACAGCCCACGTTAAACGTGATCGAAGTGACCGCAGAGAACGTGTTGTCTGAAAGCTTTTTCCCGTTGCCGTAGCTATTCACGCAGCGCTCGGCGCTAAGGATGTTCTTTTCCCAGTCCGCTGCTATTTGCTCATCAGTCTTTCGCGTACCGGGCTTCACGTCGTGTGTGTTGCCGATGCCGTCAGTAATCACGCCAGCCGGGCAGACATACGGATCACGGCGGCAGGACTCGGCGTTGCCGATTAATTCCAGACCACGCTGATTCGTCCTGACGTTTCCGCTGCCCAGAATAATGGCGATGATTGCACCAACTGAGCAGATAGCACCGGCCACCCCAACCTTTTTATTTTGCATTAGCGCTTATCCTGTTCATCGTGTCAGTAACGACTTGAGCGCTTGATGGGCGCTGTTCTGGCGGGAGCTGATGGATATCCTCGAAATATTTTTCAAGCAATCTGGTCCGCTTCTCTTCCTCTTTCCTGATCCTCCTGGCATCAACCCGGCCGGAGAAGAATGAAGCCAGAGAAACAATGACGCCCACCAGCCCAAATATCATGTAAACGACATCCTGAGTCGTGATGCCTACCGCCGACGCAAACGCCGCTATCCAGGCAAAAAGCTGTGTAACAGCATTAGACGTCTGGTCATTCATTCTCATGGTCTCTCACCTCGCTGGTTGCGGGTGCGGTGTGTGAAATAAAAAAGCCGCCCAACGAGCGGCCAATAGATTGAATTGGAACTGTGAATTAAATCAAATGACGCAAATATATGCTTTTCAGCAGCATACTTTGTGTGAACTCAAGTGATAGGATGAAAGCCACAAACATCAGGAGGTTATATGATTTATCTTTTGGATGATGAAAACTTCGTAGAGGTTGATGACTGGGAAAAAATAGTTTCCAGAGAAAACTATCTTCCAAACCTCAATGCATTAAATAAAAAACTAGATAAAATAATAGGTTATTATGAGCTAAACAAAAAAGTTAGCTGTGGCCTATCAAGTTGCCGCACCCCTCACTATAAAGGCTACGTTGTTAAAACTGATGATGAGTCAGAAACAAACATTGGGCATGATTGCGGGACCAAATATTTTGCGGTGGCCTTTGAGAAAATGTCGGCAGACTTCATAACCGCCCTTGAGGTTG
>NZ_JACARU010000107.1:0-2681 GCF_013386425.1 Cedecea sp. P7760
CGCTTCTTACCGTGGACTTTGTGGTTATCAAACCAGTTGAAATAGCTCATCACGCCGGAGGCAATGGCTGTGGCAATTTTCTGGCGGAAGGCCGTGGTGCCGAGCAGCTTTTCCTCGCCGGGGTTGGTGATGAACGAGGTTTCCACCAGCACCGAAGGAATAGACGGAGACTTCAACACCACGAAGGCGGCCTGCTCGGTGCTGCGGCTGTGCAGCTTATGCACCGGCTTAATCTGCTTCAGAATGTGTGAGCCGAGCGTGAGGCTGTTTTTAATGGTGTCGGTCTGGACCAAATCAAACAGAACCTGCTGCAGGTAGTGATCTTTGTCTTTCACTTTGCTGCCCGCCACGTCATCCGCGGCGTTCTCTTTGTCGGAAAGATATTTTGCCATGGCGCTACTTGCGCCTCGGTTGGAAAGAGCAAAGACCGATGCGCCCGCGGCGGTTGGGCTGGTGAAACCATCCGCGTGGATAGACATAAACAGGTCAGCACCGTGCTTGTGGGCTATTTCTACCCGGTCGTACAGCGGAATAAATTCGTCCGTTGTGCGGGTCAGCCTGGCGTCTATTCCGTTGCTGCGCAGAATGCTGCGTACGTTCTTGGCGATGGCCAGGACCACGTGTTTTTCTTTCGACCCGCCGTGGCCGATAGCCCCGGTGTCGATGCCGCCGTGGCCCGGGTCGAGCATCACAATGCGCTTCGCCCCGGATTTTTTAGCCACTTTGCTGTGGGAATTAGTGGTTTTCAGCGTTTTGGCTTCTTCCTTTGCCAGCGCTTTGTTCATACCGGTTAGCGTTAACGCCGCTAAACCCGTGAGCAGGACCTGGCGGCGCGTCGTAAGTTGCGTTAGCGATTTAATTTTGCTCATGCGGATGAATTATTTATCTTATGGAGTCCAGATGGGAAGTTATAACGTATCGGCACCAGGCAAACGACACTCTGGAGTCAGAAATGTATATCCATTCGTTTCATTTCGTGACTGGTCGGAGATTATGCCATTTTTTTCGCGCTTTTGCGGCAGTTATTGGCTTAACGGACGGTTAACGCCATAATCAACCTTTTACGGCTTAAGGTGGCTAATACCATGGAAATTCGCGTTTTTCGCCAGGAAGATTTCGAAGAGGTCATCACCCTTTGGGAGCGCTGCGATTTACTGCGCCCATGGAATGACCCTGAAATGGACATTGAACGTAAGCTGCACCACGATGCGGATCTGTTTCTGGTCGCGGAAGTGGGCGGCGAAATCGTCGGCTCGCTGATGGGCGGCTATGACGGGCATCGTGGCTCTGCTTATTACCTGGGCGTGCATCCGGAGTTTCGGGGCCGGGGCATTGCTAACGCGTTGCTAAACCGGCTGGAAAAGAAGCTGATTGCCCGTGGCTGCCCGAAAATCCACATCATGGTGCGCGAAGAGAACGATCTGGTTATCGGCCTCTATGAAAAGCTCGACTATGAGCACCAGGACACCATTTTGCTCGGCAAGCGGCTGATTGAAGATCAGGAATATTAATTTTCAGATGTGTTTATGCCATGTATCCGCCTGCTGATTACGACTCACAAGGCAACCTAAAAGCACCGCTGCTGTTCTGGGCGGTGTTGTTATTACAGGCCCGTACCTGGGTTTTGCTGGTGCTTGCCGGGGCTTCTCGTCAACAGGGCGACGCGCTACTGGGCCTGTTTTATCCCGATCGAGATAATTTCTGGCTAGGGCTGATCCCCGGCATTCCGGCCGCTTTGGCCTTTATGCTCAGCGGGCGACGCCACCTGTGGCCGGGATTCTGGCGGGCGTTCCGCTGGCTGCTGGTCGCCGCTCAGGTTGGGCTGCTGGTATGGCAGCTTGCGTTACTGGCCGGGGACGAAGCGCTGACCGGCACCACAATTGTTTTGCTGGCGGCCGATCTTTTTGCGCTCTGGTGGCTGCTGGCTAACCGCCGGCTGCGGGATTACTTTGCCCTGAAAAACGATTAAGGCGGCACTTTTTACCTTCCCCGGACTCCAAAGGCCGTTACCATTTTTTGAAAAGGAATCATCAATGAAATCTCTGCGCCTGATGCTGTTAGGCCTGCCGCTGGTTCTGAGCGGCTGTTCCACGCTGTCTGCCGTTAACTGGTCTTCCGCTTATCCGTGGAACTGGTTTGGATCTTCCGTTGAAGTGAGCGAGCAGGGCGTGGGCAAACTGACCTCCGCTACCGCGATGGATGAGAAGGCCGTGAGCGAGGGATTAAACGATAACTATCGCCTGCGCAGCGGCATGAAAACCGAAAATGGCACCATCGTGCGTTACTTTGAGGCGATGAAAGACAAAGACGTCAAGCTGGTGGTGAACGGCGAAAAAGGCAGCGTCAGTCAGGTTGATGTCATGGATGAGGACGTTAAAACCGCCAGCGGCGTAAAAATTGGCACGCCTTTCAGCGACCTTTATGACAAAGCGTTCGGGGCCTGCGAAAAGGGCACCGGCGACGATGCGGAAGGGGTTATCTGTCAGGCACCGAACAGCCAGCATATTAGCTACCTGTTTAAGGGCGAGTGGCACGGGCCGGAAGGGTTAATGCCGTCGGATGATACGCTGAAGAAATGGACGCTTAACAAAATTATCTGGCGTCGATAAAATTTGCGCCGCCGCAAGTCGGCGTGAATGAATCAGGTTAAAATAGCCCGATAAATGCCACCGTCTGGTGGC
>NZ_JACARU010000011.1:0-90368 GCF_013386425.1 Cedecea sp. P7760
CGAGGTGGCGTATATTACGCTTTCCTCTTTCAGAGTCAAGCGTTTATTTTCGCTTTCGTCTGACTGACTACCGGGTTGTTAAGCCGCTTTCGAAGCCGCTTTGCCGTGTCAGTGGAGGCGCATTATAGGGAGTTCTCAGAGCCTGACAACCCCTAATTTGAAAAAACTTTCTGACCGCGCGTTTTTTAATCGTAACGCTTATTTTTGGCGCTGTTTGATGGCTTTTGGCAGGTCAGCAAGGCTATTAATGACCAAATCTGCCGCCGCCTCGCCCTCTTCCGTTACAGGTTTGCCAGTGCGTACCAGCACTTTAGTCCCAACCATAGCTGCGGCGGCGGCCTGCATATCTTCAATTTTGTCGCCAACCATATAAGAAGAAGCCATATCGATGTGCAGGAAGTCACGTGCAGAAATCAGCATACCCGGCTGCGGCTTACGGCAATCACAATTCTGACGAAACTCTTCCACGCTTCCTTCCGGGTGATGAGGGCAATAATAGATGCCATCGAGATCCACACCGCGGTCCGCCAGCGACCAGTCCATCCACTCGGTCAGGTTCTCAAAATCTGCCTCGGTGAACATCCCGCGTGCGATGCCGGACTGGTTAGTTACCAGCACCAGAGCAAAGCCCATCTCTTTTAATTCGCGCATTGCCTCTATAGCACCATCAATAAACTCGAATCGGTCAACTTCATATACATAGCCATGATCGACATTAATGGTGCCATCGCGGTCGAGAAAAATAGCGGGTACGGACTGTGCCACTGGAGAACTCCTGATACGGATTAATTGCGGCTAGTATCGCATGATTTAGTAATAAGGAGAGAACAGTCCTTCACTCCCTGATTGATTTAGACGTCTGGATGCCTTAACATCCATATCGATTACGGTAACTTTGGTTACTGGTAGCAGAAAATTCCACGGCTATTACCTATACGATAATAAATAACTCAATGATTAAACTTTCAAATATCACCAAGGTGTTCCAGCAGGGCAACCGCAGCATACAGGCATTAAACAATGTCAGTCTGCATGTGCCTGCCGGGCAAATTTATGGCGTGATTGGCGCGTCCGGTGCGGGGAAAAGCACCCTCATCCGCTGTGTAAACCTGCTTGAGCGTCCGACTCAGGGTTCAGTTCTGGTTGATGGCCAGGACCTGACAACGCTTTCCGAAACCCAGTTAACTAAAGCCCGTCGCCAGATTGGCATGATCTTCCAGCACTTTAATCTGCTCTCTTCGCGTACCGTATTCGGCAACGTTGCTTTGCCGCTTGAGCTGGACAATACGCCAAAAGAAGAGATTAAACGCCGCGTTACCGAACTGCTGGATTTAGTTGGCCTCAGTGAAAAACACGATGCCTGGCCTGCAAACCTTTCCGGTGGTCAGAAACAGCGCGTGGCGATTGCCCGTGCACTGGCAAGCAATCCAAAAGTGCTGTTGTGCGACGAAGCCACCAGCGCGCTGGATCCCGCCACAACCCGCTCTATTCTGGAGCTGCTGAAAGACATTAATCGTCGCCTGGGGCTGACTATTCTGCTCATCACCCACGAGATGGATGTCGTAAAACGCATTTGTGACTGCGTGGCCGTTATCAGCAACGGCGAGCTTATCGAGCAGGATACGGTGAGCGAAGTGTTCTCCCATCCGAAAACGCCTCTGGCTCAGCAGTTTATCCAGTCCACTCTGCATCTCGACGTACCGGAAGATTACGCTCAGCGCCTGAGCGCAGAGAATAAAGAAAGCGCGGTACCTTTATTGCGCCTGGAGTTCACCGGCCAGTCGGTCGATGCCCCCCTTCTCTCTGAAACAGCACGTACCTTCAACGTGAACAGCAACATTATTAGCGCGCAGATGGATTATGCCGGCGGCGTGAAGTTCGGCATCATGCTGTGCGAAATGCACGGCGAGCCAAAAGATACGCAATCGGCTATTGCCTGGCTGCAGGAGCAACACGTGAAAGTAGAGGTGCTGGGTTATGTCTGAAGCAATGATTTGGTTACTGGCTCGCGGCGTGTATGAAACGTTAGCCATGACCTTTGTTTCCGGTTTCTTCGGGTTTGTGATTGGCCTGCCTGTCGGCGTGTTGCTGTACATCACTCGCCCCGGGCAAATCAGCGCTAACGCGAAGCTTTATAGCAGCCTCTCGGCGGTAGTTAACATCTTCCGTTCTATCCCGTTCATTATTCTGCTCGTCTGGATGATTCCTTTTACCCGCGTCATCGTAGGAACTTCTATCGGCCTGCAGGCGGCGATCGTTCCATTGACCGTTGGTGCAGCGCCGTTTATTGCCCGAATGGTCGAAAACGCCCTGCTGGAAATCCCAACCGGTCTGATTGAAGCTTCACGCGCGATGGGCGCCACGCCGCTGCAAATCATCCGCAAAGTGTTGCTGCCGGAAGCACTTCCGGGCCTGGTAAATGCCGCCACCATTACCCTTATTACCCTGGTAGGCTATTCTGCAATGGGCGGTGCCGTTGGTGCGGGTGGTCTGGGCCAGATTGGCTATCAGTACGGTTACATCGGCTACAACGCGACAGTAATGAATACCGTGCTGGTTCTGCTGGTCGTGCTGGTTTACTTAATTCAATTCTCTGGCGATCGTATCGTCAGGGCTGTTACACACAAATAAACACAACTGCATTCATACAAGGAAAAGGACATGGCTTTTAACTTTAAAACGTTCGCCGCGGTCGGCGCTCTGATTGGCTCTCTGGCCCTGGTGGGTTGCGGTCAGGAAGAAAAAGATCCAAACCACATTAAAGTCGGCGTGATTGCCGGTGCAGAACAGCAGGTTGCCGAAGTCGCTCAGAAAGTGGCTAAAGAGAAATATGGCCTCGACGTTGAGCTGGTGACCTTTACCGACTATGTGCTGCCAAACGAAGCGCTGAGCAAAGGCGACATCGACGTTAACGCCTTCCAGCACAAGCCTTATCTGGATCAGCAGATCAAAGATCGCGGTTATAAGCTGGTTTCCGTGGGCAATACTTTTGTTTACCCAATCGCCGGTTATTCCAAAAAAATCAAATCTCTGGATGAGCTGCAGCCGGGTTCTCAGGTAGCACTGCCAAACGACCCGACTAACCTCGGTCGCTCTCTGCTGCTGCTGCAGAAAGAAGGTCTGATTAAACTGAAAGACGGTGTTGGCCTGCTGCCAACCGTTCTGGATGTAACCGAGAACCCAAAAAATCTGAAGCTGGTTGAGCTGGAAGCACCGCAGCTGCCACGTTCTCTGGATGATGCTCAGATTGCTCTGGCGGTCATCAACACCACTTACGCCAGCCAGATTGGCCTGACGCCAGCGAAAGACGGCATCTTCGTTGAAGACAAAAACTCTCCTTATGTGAACCTGATCGTTTCTCGTGAAGACAACAAAGATGCAGAGAACGTGAAGAAATTCGTTCAGGCATACCAGTCTGACGAAGTGAACGAAGCGGCCAACAAAGTCTTTAACGGCGGCGCGGTTAAAGGCTGGTAAGTTTCCATTCTTCAGTTTTACGTAAATAATTAAAGGCGGGCGCAAGCCCGCCTTGTTATTTTGATTCGGGCTTGCTTCAATGTTCCCCGTTTTACATTCATTGAGGAAAAATTATGCGTGCTTTACCGATCTGTTTATTAGCATTCATGCTGAGCGGCTGTTCAATGCTAAGCAGATCCCCCGTAGAACCCGTTCAAAGCACGGCAGCTGCGCCGAAGACAGAAACCGAGAAACCTAAAGCACCTCGCCCTGCTCCGGTCAGAATCTACACCAACGCAGAAGACTTAGTGGGTAAACCGTTCCGTGATTTAGGTGAAGTCAGCGGAGAGTCTTGCCAGGCAAGCAATCAGGATTCGCCTCCGAATATCCCGACCGCACGCAAGCGCATGCAGATCAATGCTTCCAAAATGAAAGCCAATGCGGTTCTGCAGCACAGTTGTGATGTCACCACGGGTGCGCCAGGGTGCTATCGTCAGGCCATTTGCGTTGGATCTGCGCTACAAGTTTCGGCGCAATGACCGAATTCCAGTTTGCGCAAATTGGCGTAATTCGCTCTCCTTATAAAGAAAAGTTTGCCGTACCGCGTCAGCCAGGCTTAGTCAAAGATGGCGGCGGTGAACTGCGTCTGCTTGCGCCGTACAACCAGGCCGATGCCGTTCGCGGGCTGGAGGCTTTTAGTCACCTGTGGCTACTGTTTGTATTCCATCAAACGATGGAAGGCGGCTGGCGCCCAACGGTACGTCCTCCCCGGCTGGGGGGGAATGCCCGCATGGGCGTGTTTGCTACCCGCTCTACCTTCCGCCCCAATCCTATTGGCATGTCGCTGGTTGAACTGAAAAGCATTCATTGCCAGAAAGATGAAGTCATTTTGCAGCTTGGCAGCCTGGATTTGGTAGACGGTACGCCCATCGTGGATATCAAACCGTACCTGCCCTTCGCAGAAGCCGTACCGGATGCGCGTGCGGGCTATGCGCAACAGGCGCCTCAGGCAGAAATGAACGTGACCTTTACGCCCGAGGTTCAGCTACAGCTCGCCGGGCTGGAAGGCCGCTATCCGCATATTGCGCGTTTTATCTGCCAGGTACTTGCTCAGGACCCTCGTCCTGCTTATCGTAAAGGCGAGGATGTCGGGAAGACTTACGCTGTTCTGCTGCTGGACTTTAACGTCCGCTGGCGCGTCACAGAGCAAGGCTTTGAGGTGTTTGTGCTCGAAGCGAGTTAATTTAGCCCCCTCTCTTTTGACATCTCTGCCACACTGGTAAACTAAACCACTTTTTTTGAAGCAGGCCGCCCGTGGCCTGCGATCTGCCGTTCAAATGGAACCGTAACAACATGCGTACTAGCCAATATCTGCTCTCCACTCTGAAGGAGACACCTGCCGACGCTGAAGTAGTCAGCCACCAGCTGATGCTGCGCGCCGGGATGATCCGTAAGCTGGCCTCCGGTTTATACACCTGGCTGCCGACAGGTTTACGCGTCCTGAAGAAAGTCGAAAACATCGTGCGTGAAGAGATGAACAACGCCGGTGCTATCGAAATGTGCATGCCGGTGGTTCAGCCAGCCGACCTGTGGCAGGAGAGTGGACGTTGGGAGCAATACGGTCCGGAGTTACTGCGTTTTGTTGACCGTGGCGAACGTCCTTTCGTGCTGGGTCCAACTCACGAAGAAGTGATCACCGATCTGATTCGCAATGAGCTGAGCTCTTATAAGCAGCTGCCGCTGAATCTGTTCCAGATCCAGACCAAATTCCGTGATGAAGTGCGCCCACGTTTTGGCGTTATGCGTTCCCGCGAATTCCTGATGAAAGACGCCTACTCGTTCCATACGTCTCAGGAATCCCTGCAGGAAACCTATGACAAGATGTACGAGGCTTACAGCAAAATCTTCTCCCGCATGGGTCTGGATTTCCGCGCCGTGCAGGCGGACACCGGCTCCATCGGCGGCAGCGCCTCCCATGAGTTCCAGGTGCTGGCACAAAGCGGTGAAGATGATGTGATCTTCTCTGACAGCTCGGACTATGCGGCAAACATTGAGTTCGCTGAAGCCCTTGCGCCGGCAGCAGGCCGTGCAGCACCGACCGCTGAAATGAGCCAGATTGATACTCCGAATGCTAAAACCATCGCCGAGCTGGTAGAGCAGTTCAACCTGCCAATCGAGAAAACGGTTAAAACTCTGCTGGTGAAAGCGACCGAAGGTAGCGCTTATCCGCTGGTTGCTTTGCTGGTTCGTGGCGATCACGAGCTGAACGAAGTGAAAGCCGAGAAGCTGCCACAGGTAGCAAGCCCGCTGACGTTCGCCACCGAACAGGAAATTCGCGATATCGTGAAAGCTGGCCCTGGCTCCCTGGGTCCGATCAACCTGCCGGTTCCGGTTGTGATTGACCGCAGCGTAGCCGCTATGAGCGATTTCGCCGCTGGTGCAAACATCGACGGCAAGCACTTTGTCGGCATTAACTGGGAACGCGACGTTGCGCTGCCGGAAGTGGCTGACATTCGCAACGTTGTTGCCGGCGACCCGAGCCCGGATGGCAAAGGCACGTTGATGATCAAACGCGGCATCGAAGTGGGTCACATCTTCCAGCTAGGCACCAAGTACTCTGAGGCGTTGAAAGCTGCCGTTCAGGGCGAAGATGGCCGTAACCAGACGCTGACCATGGGCTGCTACGGTATCGGTGTTACCCGAGTGGTCGCCGCCGCCATTGAACAGAACTTTGATGACCGCGGTATTCTGTGGCCGGATGCTATCGCTCCGTTCCACGTTGCGATTCTGCCAATGAACATGCACAAGTCCTTCCGCGTGCAGCAGCTGGCTGAAGAGCTGTATACCACGCTGCGTGCGCAGGGTATCGACGTGCTGCTGGATGACCGTAAAGAGCGTCCAGGCGTGATGTTTGCCGATATGGAACTGATTGGTATTCCTCACACCATCGTTATCGGCGACCGTAATCTCGACAACGAAGAGATCGAATATAAACATCGCCGTGCCGGTGAAAAGCAGATGATCAAAACCAGCGAGATCGTTGATTTCCTGGTAAAGCAGATCAAAGGTTAATTTACCGCTGAGCATAAAAAAGCCCGTCCAAATGGACGGGCTTTTTCGTTTTAGTCGTTACAGTCTTTGCCGGGCTTAAACTTCGCCCCCTTGTCGGCCACCAGCGCTTTTTGCAGCTCTCCGCTATCAGGGGAGGCCTGCAGCGTAAAGTGCCCTTCTACCACCAGCAGAATTGGCGCATTGTTCTTACCGCGAGCTGCCGCATAGGCACGTTCCAGTTCGGCGTTATCCGCCACGGCAAAAGTTTTACCTGTAGCGCAGTCCTCAAATACAGCGGCGTCGGCCATGTATTGGTACTTACCTTTCATCGGCATTGGCGTTGACGGCAGCTTCGCATCAACCGCTTTCAGCGTGTAGTTGAACTGCGATTCAATCGAGTTGCCTTCGCGGTCCAGCATCACCAGGCTGTCGCCCTTTGGATGGAAGTACTGCTTCTCGCCTTCGCTGTCGGTCAAGACCAGCTTATCGGCGGTACGCGCCCATTTACCGTAGCTGGCAAACGAGGCTCCCTTCCCCTGATAAGTCTGGTTCATCACCCAGGTACCGTCCTTTTCGAGGAACAGCGAGGTTTCAATCCCTTCACAGTCTGCGCAAGGTACTACGCCGCGATAGCTCTGCTGCATCGGTTTCAGTTCCGCCGCCTGAGCAGGGATCAGGGTTTGCGTTTCCGTACGATTATTACAGCCAAATAGCGTGAACAGGCTTAGCGCTGCCAGCGCCGCCAGAAGACTCTTCTTCATGCTTTATTCCTTATGCCATTGTCCCAACTTCGCCGCTACTCCGGATGGCGGCGAACTTTGCCGCGCAGTGCTTTGGTCGTCGACTTCTGCGCCTTAGAGGTCAGACGTCGCTCTTTAGAAGCTCGCGTCGGCTTTGTCGCGCGACGGCTCTTCTGCACTACGGTGAGTTCTTGTATCAGTGAAACCAGGCGAGCCACCGCCGCTTCACGGTTCATCTCCTGGCTTCGATATTCCTGGGCTTTGATCACCACGACGCCTTCAGGCGTGATCAAATGGTGACTTACTGCCAGCAGACGTATCTTATACGACTCGGGCAGGCTAGAGGCAGGGATATCAAAGCGCAAATGAATAGCCGTTGAGGTTTTATTCACATGCTGCCCGCCTGCACCCTGGGCGCGAATCGCGGTAATCGTGACTTCATTGTCCGGGATAGAAACCGTTCGCGACACTGAAATCATTGCTGCAGCCAGGCCGTAAAGTGGATTTCCAGATTATTCTCGCTATCAGACAGCCAAATCGCACCGTCCTGGATAGTCGCCTGCAGGTTCATGGTGCGCGTGCCAAATTCGCTTAGCTTCGCCAGCTGTACGTCATCCAGATACCAGATAGACAGGTTTTTAAACTGGCTCAGGCGGTTCTGGTTCTGCTGCCACCAAATTTCCGCCGCCCGACTATTATAGGTAAACAACGCTACCTCGGCCGACTGGCTGCAGGCTTTTTTCACCCGACGCTCTTCCGGCAGCCCAAGTTCTACCCACAGATCAATGCCGAGGTGATCGTTTTTACGCCAGATTTCCGGCTCGTCTTCCGCGCTAAGGCCGCGGGTAAACTCCAGACGCTCATCCGCATATTTGATCCACGCCAGCAGGCGCAACATCATGCGTTCCTGCGTTTCCGAAGGGTGGCGCGCCAGCGTCAGGCTGCTGTCCAGAAACCGATTACGATCGAGATCGGCCACATTTACCGTCGCCTTATAAATTGTCGCTTTTAACGCCATCACACTTCTCCATACACAATTGCGCGCTATTGTAGCGAAATAACATACTCGCGGCTCGAAGTATGACGGGTATATTTGCGTGGCTGATATCGGTTACATTGCTGTGGTATAGTCACCTTGCTAAACAGAGTTTATCTTCGTAGGCTTAGACTTGACCCCACGAATAGGTCTGAAGTCGGGACTCTGAGAGGAGGGTATGTGGAAAAGTATTGTGAATTGGTTCGGCAACGCTACGCGGAAATTGCCAGCGGTGATTTAGGCTACATTCCTGATGCCTTAGGATGCGTATTGAAGGCTCTGAACGAAGTCGCCTCCAGCGAGGCCGTCTCGGAGTCGGTCAGGGAACAGGCGGCTTATGCTGCCGCGAACTTACTGGTGAGCGATTATGTCAATGAATGATGCGTATCAACCCATCAACTGTGATGATTATGACAATCTCGAGCTCGCCTGCCAGCATCACTTGTTACTGACGCTGGAGTTAAAAGACGGAGAGATTTTCAAGGCCAAAGCGAGCGATCTGGTTTCTCGTAAAAACGTCGAATACCTGATTGTCGATGATGCCGGCGCTACGCGAGAGTTACGCCTCGATAAAATTAACAGCTTCAGCCACCCCGAAATTGGCACTATCGTGGTCAGCGTCGAATAACTGTTGTCACCGCATATAACACAAAACGGGCAGCCAGGTTGGTTGCCCGTTTTGTTTACGGCTTCATTGAGGCGTAGTACGCCGCCAAGTTGCTGATATCTTCGTCCGAAAGCCCGCTGACGTAAGCCTTCATGATTTCTGCCTGCCCACCGCTCCGCTCCCCTTTTTTGTAAGCCTGAAGCGAGTGTTCGAGATAGGCTTCGCTCTGCCCACCGATGTTTGGATAGAGCGGGGCAGACGCTTTCCCACTCATGCCATGGCAGGCGACACAGGTCATGGCCTTTGCTTCCCCGGCTTGTGCATCTCCTTTAGCGAGAGCGGGTAAACTACAGGCCATTAGCCCAAGCAGCAGTACGATTTTTTTCATTGCTCAACTCCCTTTTGCCAGTCTATATGCCAGCATGACTGTTCCGTGGCCTGCCCCTCGCGGGTGACAAAAATGCCTGGCGCAGCAATAAGCTGTTCGCCATAAAACAGCAGCGGCGTGGTATCTCGCTCCCACGGAGGAATACGCAGTTCCTGCCAGATTTTTTTCAGCGTCCGCCCTTTATCCCGGCCGACGATATGCAGCAAACCTGAAGCCTTAAAACGCAGACTAACGATTTCACCGTCTGCTGGCGCACGTACCGCCATTCCCTTACCGCTGAGAGAAACCATTCCCAGCCCTGGAAGATGCAGCGGGCGATAAGGCGCAGGCCATAAATAGCTTTTATCCCGATCGACGTTGAGCAGCGGAACCCAATACAGCTCCCCCTGAAAACGCCTGATTTCATGCTCCCCCAGGCGAAGGCGAGGATTGGCATCTTCCCGGCTTAAGGCAACTTCCTGCCATAAACGCAGCAGAGAAGCTCTGGACGGCATCGCGGCACGATGAAACGCCAACCAGCGTCGCACCAATGCAAATCGTCTGGCCTCGCTCATCGTCAACATCGGTTCAAGGCGCAGCGCACCCTGCTCTGACATTAACGTATCCAGTTGTTCCGCCAACAACTCGTCAAGGAGCTGCTCCTGCTCGCCGCACAGCTCAGCGCTGCGGGCAACGCTACGGGAAAAGTGTGGCCATCGCTGCTGCAAAAGGGGAACAACCCTCAGGCGCAGGAAATTCCGGTCGTATTTATCATCCTGGTTGCTTTCGTCTTCAATCCAGCAGAGCCGGTAAGCGTGAGCCCACTCTTCAAGCTGTGAGCGAGATGTTGTCAGCAAAGGACGCAATAATGAGGTATCGCCAAAGGGCAAGATAGCGGGCATCGACGCCAGTCCGGCCGGGCCGCTTCCACGCTTAAGCGCCAGCAGGAAGGTCTCGCACTGATCGTCCAGATGCTGCGCCGTGAGCAAAACTTCTCCGGCGAGGAGCGAATCCGATAACGCCTGATAGCGAGCCGCTCTCGCCTCCCCTTCAATCCCCTGCCCACCGGCAGGAAGCTGCACATGAGCCACATCAAAAGGCACACGCCATGCCGCACAAAGCGCCCGGCAATGTTCTACCCAGCTATCTGCCCTTGGGCTTAGTCCGTGGTGGATATGCATCGCTCTGATATTAAGTTCAGGCTGAACAGTATCGCGCAGGGTCACCAGTTGATGCAGCATAACGGTCGAGTCCAGCCCGCCGCTGAACGCCACCAGCAGCTGGCGATGAGGATGCAGGAAGGACTGAAGTTCGCGGATAGTCATAGTTCGTCGTTACGAAGGGTTTGCCCGGCAAATTACCGGGCATTCGCGACGCTGGCAAGGTTTACTGCTGATAAAGTTCCAGCGGCAAACCGTCAGGATCGCTGAAGAAAGTGAAGCTTTTGTTGGTCAGGGGATCGATGCGAATCGGTTCGCATTTTACGCCATGGCTTTCCAGGTGCGTTATCGCCTGCTCGATGTTATCCACGCTGAAGGCCAGATGACGAAGTCCGCAGGCCTCCGGGCGGCTCGGGCGCGCTGGCGGGAACGGGAAAGAGAACAGCTCAATCACATACTGGCCGTTCAACGCCAGATCGCCTTTCCAGGAATCTCGCTCTTTGCGGTAAACTTCCGACTCAAGCGTGAACTCCAGTACATCGCAATAGAATTGCTTACTGCGTTCGTAGTCCGACGCGATAATCGCGACGTGATGAATTTGCTTTAAACCCAGCATAAAATCTCCTTAGTCACTGCAGGGAAGGTAATCATCGCTTCCCTGCAAAGCAAGCTCTCAGGCCTCTTTTAGGACTCGTACTCTGTAGATCCCATCCTCACCGAGTTTTGCACCATGAATATCGGTTTCGAAGCCGGGATAGTGCTCTCCAACCGAGCAAAGCATCAGCAGAAAGTCGAGCACCGCGCGGCTCTCTTTGGTGATAACCTCTCCCGGCATTACCACCGGAACGCCCGGCGGATAAGGCAGGATCATGTTGGCTGATACTCTCCCCAAAAGCTCTTCAATCTCCACCGTTTCTACGTTGCCTTTGACCTGCTGCTGATAGGCTTCGTGCGGCGTCATGCGCATTTCCGGCAGGACGTCAAAAGCGCGCAGCATCAGATCCGGCAGGTTATGCTGCTTGATGAGCTTGTGGATCCCCTGCGCCAGCGTCTGAATACGCATATTGCGATAAAAGTCAGGATCTTCCGCGTACAGATCCGGCAGCATATTCTTCACCCGCAGATTAAGATCGTAAGAGCGCTTAAACTCCGTCAACCCACGCAGCAGGCTTAGCGCTTTTGTCTTATCAATGCCGATGCTGAACAGGAACAGCAGGTTATACGGACCGGTTTTCTCTACCACGACGCCGCGCTCATCGAGAAACTTGGCCACCAGCGCCGCCGGGATCCCCTCTTCCGCCATCTCCCCCAGCTCGCTCATGCCCGGTGTCAGGATGGTCACTTTGATCGGATCGAGATACATATGATCCGCATCGGCATCCCGGAAGCCGTGCCAGTCTTCTTCGCCTGGCGCAATAGGCCAGCACTCTGCCTCGTCAACATGATCGGGCTGCCAGATGTCGAAGAACCAGTCTTCTGATTCTTCACGCAGGCGCTGCACTTCCCGGCGGAAATGCAAAGCTCGCTCTACGGAACGGTTGATCAGCCTTTTACCGGGATTGCCGCGCATCATCGCCGCCGCGGTTTCAATGGAGGCCACCAGCGGGTAGCTCGGGGAAGTTGTGGTATGCATCATGTAGGCTTCGTTAAAGGTATCTTCATCGTAGTCACCTTTAATATGAATCATCGAAGCCTGTGAGAAAGCCGCCAGCAGCTTATGAGTCGACTGGGTTTCATAGATAACCTTGCCCGGAACCCTGTCGCCACTCATGCCGCTTTTTCCCTGATAAATCGGGTGGAAATTGGTATAGGGCACCCACGCTGAATCAAAATGAATCGACGGCACATCCAGCGTTTTTTTGATGAAGTCGGTGTTATACAACAGCCCGTCGTAGGTCGAGTTGGTGATAACCGCGTGTACCGGCCACTGTGCATTCGGGGTTTCAGCGACCTTATTCTCGATATTTTCTCGAGTGAACTCGCGCTGTGGGATCCCCCCCAGAATACCCAGCGCGTTACGCGTAGGCTTCAGCCAGATCGGCACCAGGTTAGTCATCATCAGCAAATGGGTCAGTGACTTATGGCAGTTACGATCGACCAGTATTGTGCTGCCCGACGGCGCGGCGTACATACCAACAATTTTGTTGGATGTCGAAGTGCCGTTGGTCACCATATAGCTTTGCTCGGCGCCAAAAGTGCGGGCGATATACTCTTCTGCCTCCAGGTGAGGGCCGGTATGGTCAAGCAGTGAGCCCAGCTCCGTCACCGAAATAGAGACGTCGGCCTTCAGCGTGTTACCGCCGAAGAAGTCGTAAAACAGACAACCGACCGGGCTTTTTTGGTAGGCGGTACCGGCCATATGCCCTGGCGTACAGAAGGTATATTTCCCCTCTTTCACATAGGTGAACAGCGCTTTGGTCAGCGGCGGCGTAATCGTATCCAGGTACTCGTCGGTGTACTGGCGAATACGCAGGGCGATGTCGTCGGCCGCGCTAAGCGCGTACTCGAAGAACCACAGCGCCATGCGCATTTCATTCACGCTAACGTCCAAAGAAGAGTGGGTATTGATGAATGCATACAGCGGCAGATCTTCATTTAGCAGGTTGATTTCGCTGCACAAGTCGAGGCTGTATTCGTCCCAGTCAAAAACAACGCCACAAATGCGCGGGTTGTGCTCGATCAGCTTAAGCAAGTCGGTACTGTTGGTCGGGTAGATGAGCTGAAAGCCGTGCAGTTCCAGCGCGCGATGAAGTTCCTTGATGGGCTCGTCTTTGTAGAAAACGCCGTGCGGCCCCATGATCGCAATGGTATTCAATGTTCACCTCCTGGAAAAAGACTGTGCTAAGCATAGCGTAATGTGATTTTCCATGAAGCTATAAATGCAAAAAGGGCCGGAAAATCCGACCCTTATCGTTATTCAACACCCTAAAATCAGGCGTAGCCGTAGCTCATCAGACGCTGGTAGCGACGGTTTAACAGCTCGTCTTTATTCAGCACATCGAGATCGGCCAGATCGGCCAGCAGCTGTGCACGCAGGGAAGCAGCCATCACTTCCGGGTTGCGGTGCGCGCCGCCCAGCGGCTCGGGGATCACGGTATCAATAAGCTTCAGCTCTTTCAGACGCGGAGCAACAATGCCCATTGCTTCTGCGGCCAGCGGAGCTTTATCGGCGCTTTTCCACAGAATGGACGCGCAGCCTTCTGGAGAGATAACGGAATAGGTGCTGTACTGCAGCATATTCACTTTGTCGCCCACGCCAATCGCCAGCGCGCCGCCGGAGCCACCTTCACCGATAACGGTACAGATGACCGGCACCTTCAGGCGGGACATTTCACGCAGGTTACGGGCAATCGCTTCAGACTGACCACGCTCTTCGGCGCCAACGCCCGGATAAGCTCCCGGCGTGTCGATGAAGGTGATGATCGGCATGTTAAAGCGTTCAGCCATTTCCATCAGGCGCAGCGCTTTGCGGTAGCCTTCCGGGGCCGGCATCCCGAAGTTACGACGGATTTTCTCTTTGGTTTCACGCCCTTTCTGATGACCAATGATCATCACCGGACGGCCTTCCAGACGAGCGATACCCCCGACAATGGCTTTATCGTCGGCATAGGCACGGTCACCCGCCAGTTCGTCAAACTCATCAAAAGCCAGACGAACGTAATCCAGGGTGTACGGACGCTGCGGATGGCGCGCCAGCTGCGCTATCTGCCATGCGCCTAAATCAGCGAAGATCTTGCGGGTCAGCTCAACGCTTTTCTCGCGCAGACGCTGCACTTCTTCGTCCAGATTAATATCCAGTTTTTCATCCTGGCGGCTAACGGCCGTCAGGGAATCGATTTTCGCTTCCAGCTCTGCAATCGGCTGTTCGAAATCAAGGAAATTCAGACTCATAATATTCCTGTTTTAGTCAAACTCCAGTTCCACCTGCTCCGAACCAATCAGCGTTCGCAAATCGTTAAGTAAACGATCGCTAGGGGAAACACGCCATGTCGCACCGAAGCGCAACCGGGCTCGTGCATCCACCCTCTGATAGTAGAGATGTACTGGAATTGTCCCCGAACGATGGGGTTCCAGAGACTGACGGAGACGGTTTAAAAGCTGGTCATCAATTTGCCTGTCCGTCAGCGAGATAGCAAGCCCACGCGCGTACTTTTCACGGGCTTCGTCGATGTCCATCAGCTCGCGGGCCGTCATTTTAAGCCCTCCGCTGAAGTCATCAAAGCTGACCTGTCCGCTGACGATCAGGATACGGTCTTTTTCCAGCAGATGCTGGTATTTTTCTAGTGCATCTGTGAATAACATCACTTCCAGACGACCAGAGCGGTCATCCAGCGTACAGATGCCGATGCGATTACCTCGCTTGGTGACCATCACCCGCGAAGCAATCACCAGACCCGCAGCCGTGGTCATTTTACCACGTTCTGTCGGGTGCATCTCTTTCAGGCGCATGCCACCGACATAGCGCTCAATTTCTTTCAGGTACTGGTTAATCGGGTGGCCGGTAAGATACAGCCCAAGCGTTTCACGCTCCCCTTCCAGCACCACATGATCCGGCCATGGGGTCACGCTGGCGTAGGATTTTTCGACCTGCTCTGGCTCTTCTGCCAGTACGCCGAACATATCCGCCTGGCCGATGGCTTCCGCTTTCGCGTGCTGGTCGGCCGCTTTCAGCGCATCACCTAAAGCGTTCATCAGTGCGGCACGGTGCGGCCCAAGCCGGTCGAATGCCCCGGACATAATGAGTTTTTCCAGCACCCTGCGATTCAGCTTTTTGATATCGGAGCGAGCACATAAATCAAAGAGATCGAGGAAGTGCCCGCCCTGATTTCGCGCCTCGATAATGGCTTCAATAGGGCCTTCGCCCACGCCTTTGATCGCGCCGATACCGTAAACAATTTCCCCGTCATCGTTAACGTGGAAATGATAAAGACCAGAGTTAATGTCCGGCGACAGAACTTTCAGCCCCATGCGCCAGCACTCATCCACCAGGCCAACCACTTTCTCGGTATTATCCATATCGGCGGTCATTACGGCCGCCATAAATTCTGCCGGATAGTGCGCCTTCAGCCACAGCGTCTGGTAAGAAACCAAAGCATAGGCGGCGGAGTGAGATTTGTTAAAGCCGTACCCGGCAAATTTCTCCACCAGGTCAAAGATTTTCATCGACAGCTCGCCGTCGACGCCGTTATTTATCGCGCCCTCTTCAAAGGTGCCGCGCTGCTTGGCCATTTCTTCCGGTTTCTTTTTACCCATCGCACGGCGCAGCATGTCCGCGCCGCCAAGGGTATAACCAGAAAGTACCTGGGCAATCTGCATAACCTGTTCCTGATACAGGATGATGCCGTAGGTTGGCTCCAGTACCGGTTTCAGGCTTTCGTGCTGCCATTCCACGTCCGGATAAGAAATCGCTTCGCGCCCGTGCTTACGGTCGATGAAGTTATCTACCATCCCTGACTGCAGCGGGCCCGGGCGGAACAGGGCCACGAGGGCAATCATATCTTCGAAGCAGTCAGGCTGCAGACGCTTAATCAGGTCCTTCATGCCGCGCGATTCAAGCTGGAAGACCGCAGTGGTTTCCGAGCGCTGCAGCATGTCGAAGCTTTTCTTGTCCTCGAGCGGGATGGCGGCGATATCAATCGGCTCCAGCCCCTGTTTTGCCCGACGCGGGTTGATCATTTTCAGCGCCCAGTCGATGATCGTCAGCGTACGCAGCCCCAGGAAGTCAAACTTCACCAGGCCGGCATATTCAACGTCGTTTTTATCAAACTGGGTAACAGGGTGCTGCCCCTGATCGTCACAATAAAGCGGCGCAAAATCAGTAATTTTGGTCGGCGCAATAACCACGCCACCGGCGTGTTTCCCGGCATTGCGCGTAACGCCTTCCAGCTTGCGCGCCATGTCGATCAGCGCTTTAACCTCTTCGTCAGCTTCGTAGATCTCCGGCAGTTGAGGCTCGGCCTCGAAGGCTTTCGCCAGCGTCATACCGGGATCGGGAGGAACCAGCTTGGAGATACGATCGACAAAGCCGTATGGGTGGCCGAGCACGCGGCCTACGTCACGAATAACCGCTTTCGCCGCCATCGTACCGAAGGTAATGATCTGCGAAACGGCTTCACGGCCATACATTTCCGATACGTGGTCGATAACCTGGTCACGTTTTTCCATGCAGAAATCGACGTCGAAGTCCGGCATCGAAACACGTTCCGGGTTAAGGAAACGTTCGAACAGCAGGTCAAATTCAAGCGGATCGAGATCGGTGATTTTCAGCGCATAGGCCACCAGCGACCCCGCACCGGAACCACGCCCCGGTCCCACAGGCACGCCGTTATCCTTGGACCACTGGATAAATTCCATCACGATCAGGAAGTAGCCGGGGAACCCCATCTGGTTAATAACCTGCAGCTCGATGTCCAGACGCTCGTCGTATTCAGGGCGTTTTTGGGCTCGCTCGTCAGGATCCGGGAACAGGAACTCAAGACGCTCCTCCAGCCCTTCTTTGGATTTCATGACCAGGAAATCTTCGGTGGTCATTTCACCGGTAGGGAACTGCGGCAGGAAGTATTCGCCAAGGCGCACGGTAACGTTGCAGCGTTTTGCGATTTCGACGCTGTTTTCCAGCGCTTCCGGAATATCCGAGAACAGCTCGCACATCTCTTCTTCGCTACGCATATATTGCTGAGCGGAGTAATTGCGCGGGCGCTTAGGATCGTCCAGCGTGAAGCCGTCGTGGATAGCTACGCGGATTTCATGCGCGTCAAAGTCGCCAGCGTCGATAAAACGGACGTCATTGGTTGCCACCACCGGCAGGCCGCGTTCGTCAGCCAGCGCTACGGCGGCGTGGAGATAGTTCTCTTCGTCCACTCGACCGGTACGAATCAATTCCAGATAGAAGCGATCGGCAAAATGCTGCTGCCAGAATTCCAGGCACTGATCGACCAGCGGCTGATTCCCACGAAGCAGGCTTTTACCAATATCTCCCATGCGCCCGCCGGACAGCAGGATCAGACCTTCATTTAGCTCAACCAGCCATTCACGGTCAATTATTGGGCCCGCGGCGCCGTAGCCACGCTGATAGGCACGAGAAATCAGTAAGGTAAGATTTTGGTAACCTTCGTTGTTCGCGGCCAGCACCGTCAAATGACTCAGTTCGTCACCCAACAGCTCGTTAGCCACGTTGAAGTCTGCGCCGATGATAGGCTTAATGCCGGCACCATGGCCGGAACCATAGAATTTCACCAGCCCGCAAAGGTTGGTGAAATCGGTGATAGCGAGAGCAGGCATGCCCAGCGCCGCGGCTTTTTTTACCAGCGGTCCGGTTTTAGCCAGCCCATCAATCATGGAATAGTCGCTGTGCACCCGAAGGTGAATGAAACGTGGTTCAGCCATCTCTCACCAATTACTCTGTATCAGCTACTCGCGCTCAGGACACCAGCCCAAGCACGCGTTTGACGGGACCGAAGCTGCGGCGATGATGCTCGGTGGCGCCATGCTCGGCCAGCTTTTCGAGATGAAAAGCGGTTGGATAGCCCTTGTGTTGGGCAAAACCGTATTGCGGGAAGCTAAGATCCAGCTCGGCCATTTCACGATCGCGCGTGACCTTGGCAAGTATTGACGCCGCGCTGATTTCTGCAACCCGGCTGTCGCCTTTTACCACCGCCAGCGACGGCACAGGCAGCGCAGGGCAACGGTTTCCATCGATCAGCACGTATTCCGGCACCACGCTCAAGCCTGCGACAGCACGCTGCATTGCCAGCATGGTGGCATGCAGGATATTGATTTTATCGATCTCTTCCGGCTCGGCGCGGCCCAGACTCCAGCTCAGCGCTTTCTCAATTATCTCGTCATACAGCGCCAGGCGACGCTTCTCTGATAGTTTTTTTGAATCTGCCAGGCCCACGATCGGCCTTGCCGGATCGAGGATCACCGCAGCGGTAACGACTGCGCCAACCAAAGGCCCGCGGCCCACTTCATCAACGCCTGCAACGAGATGCGTATGCGGGTAAACGAATTCGATCATTGAGCCAGCTCCAGCACGGCGTCCGCCGCCTGTTGGTCCGCGTTGCAACGGATCTGCTGATGCAACGCCCGGAAGGTATCGTGCATTTGATGACTGACCGCGCCGTCTTCCAGCAGTGGCTCCAGCGCACAGGCAAGCCCGATAGGCTCACACTCGTTTTGCAGCAGTTCTTTAACCAGCTCACGCCCTGCCAGCAGATTAGGCAGGGAAACATAGTCAGTTTTCACCAGGCGCTTCGCCAGCCAGAAGGTAAACGGCTTCATGCGATAGCCTACGACCATCGGGCATTTCGCCAGCATACATTCAAGCGCCGCCGTACCGGAGGCCAGAAGCGCTGCGTCGCTGGCAATCATCGCTTCACGTGCTTTTCCATCAAGCAGATGGACGTGTAGCTCTGGGGCAATCTCGGCCTTAATTTTTTCAAACTGCTCGCGACGTTTTGCATTCACCAGCGGCACGACAACTTCCAGCGCAGGCCAGCGCTTACGCAGTAATTGAGCGGTTCTCAGGAAGTCCGCGCTGAGCATTTCGACCTCAGCGCCGCGGCTGCCGGGCAGCAGCGCCAGGCATTTTGCATCAGGCGCAATACCTAACGTTGCGCGAGCGGCATTTTTATCCGGATCCAGCGGCATGGCATCTGCCATGGTGTGCCCGATGAAGCGACACGGGACGTTAAACCGGTCGTAAAACGCTTTTTCGAAAGGCAGAAAAGCCAGCACCAGATCGGTCGATCTGCCAATTTTGAAAACGCGTTTTTGTCGCCATGCCCAAACGGACGGGCTGACGTAGTGGATCGTGCGGATCCCCTGCTTCTTGAGGTTGCCTTCGAGGGTAATGTTGAAATCCGGCGCATCGATGCCGACGAACACGTCCGGCTGCAGCTCGGTGAAGCGCTTTGTGAGGTCACTGCGGATGTGAAGCAGGCGGCGTAAACGGCCCAGCACTTCAACAATGCCCATGACCGCAAGCTCTTCCATCTCATACCAGGTTTCACAACCTTCGGCCTGCATGAGCGGCCCGGCTACGCCAACAAAGCGAGCATCAGGCACGCGGGCTTTAAGTTCGCGGATGAGACCGGCACCAAGAATATCGCCGGAAGTTTCTCCGGCGACCAGGGCAATCGTGAGGGGACGACCAGGCTTCATTTAGCGAATCAAACCACGCGTGGAGCGCGCAAAGAATTCAACAAATGCGTTCACTTCCGGATGCTGAGCTGCAATTTCAGCAATTTCCGGCTTCGCCTCTTCAAGCGTTTTGCCGCTGCGATAGAGGATCTTGTAGGCGTTACGAATAGCGTGCAGCGCCTCTTTGCTGAAACCGCGACGCTTCAGGCCTTCGATGTTCACGCCAAACGGTGTCGCATGGTTGCCCTGAGCGATAACGTAAGGTGGAACGTCCTGCGCGACGCCGGAACAGCCGCCAACCATAACGTGAGCACCGATGATGCAGAACTGATGCACCGCGGTCATCCCACCAATGATGGCGTGATCCCCAATTTGTACGTGACCTGCGAGCGTTGCGTTGTTCGCGAGGATAACGCGATCGCCAACCCGACAATCATGCGCAATATGCGCATTGATCATCAGCAGGTTATCGCTACCCACCTTCGTCAATCCCTCGTCTTGTACCGTTCCGCGATGGATGGTGACGCTTTCGCGAATGCGGTTGCGATCGCCAATTTCCACACGAGTCGGCTCACCCGCATATTTCAGATCCTGGTTAACTTCACCGATAGACGCGAACTGGTAAATCTCGTTATCACGGCCAATTTTAGTATGGCCGTTTACGACAACATGGGATTTCAGTACCGTACCTTCGCCGATTTCAACGTTTGGACCTACGAGACAAAACGGGCCAATGTGGACGTTAGGGCCGATAACGGCACCCTCTTCCACGATAGCGGTTGGATGAATAAAGGCGGACTTATCAATCACGTATTAGGCCTCCCGGCTGCGTGCGCACATCATGGTTGCTTCGCAGACAATTTTTCCGTCAACGGTCGCAACGCCTTTGAAACGCGTCAGACCACGACGAGTTTTCTCAAAGGTGACTTCCATAACCATCTGATCGCCTGGCACGACCGGGCGCTTGAAGCGCGCTTCATCGATACCAGCAAAATAGTACAGTTCACCAGGCTCAAGTTTACCCACGCTTTTAAACGCCAGAATACCGGTAGCCTGCGCCATGGCTTCCAGAATCAGCACGCCAGGGAAAATTGGCTTGCCCGGGAAGTGGCCCTGGAAAAACGGCTCATTTACAGAGACATTTTTTACTGCGCGCAGAAAACGACCTTCTTCAAAATCCAGCACGCGGTCAACCAGCAAGAACGGATAACGGTGCGGCAGAAGCTCTAAAATCTCTTCAATGTGCAGAGTATGAGTGTCAGTTGTCAAAATACTCTTCCTGTCTAAATATTCTAAATGACAATAATAACACGGCCTGCGGCTATCAAAGAAAGCCAGCAGGCCGCAAATCAAAACGCGCGTCTCACGCTCCAACCCTTATGGCCGGAAGCACGGCAGCGCAGGGAGCAGGCGACGATCAGTCTTGTTGATTGACCTTACGTTCGATGGTTTTTAAGCGTTTGCTCATCTCATCGATATTCATCACCAGGGCAGCGGTTTTACGCCACGCTTTATTAGGCTGCAGTGGGATCCCCGAGGAGTAAACCCCTGGTTCGGTGATCGGGCGCATTACCATGCCCATACCGGTCACGGTCACCTTGTCACAGATTTCCATATGGCCGTTGATCACGCTGGCACCACCAATCATGCAATAACGGCCAATTTTCAGGCTGCCTGCCATGATAACGCCACCCGCAACCGCAGTATTGTCGCCAATCACAACGTTATGTGCAATCTGGCACTGGTTATCAATGATAACACCATTGCCGATAATCGTGTCATCCAGTGCACCGCGGTCGATAGTTGTGCAGGCGCCAATCTCAACGCGATCGCCAATAATCACCCGGCCCAGCTGAGGAATTTTCACCCAGTTACCGCGATCGTTGGCATAACCGAAGCCGTCAGAACCAATCACAGTGCTGGACTGAATCAGGCATTGAGCGCCGATTTCGATGTTGTGATAGATGGAGACATTCGCCCATAAACGGCTGCCAGCGCCGATTTTGGTATTTTTGCCTACGAAACAGCCTGCGCCAATAACCACGTTATCGCCAAGCTCAACGCCCGATTCGATAACGGCATTCGCGCCGACGGAAACATTATTACCCAGCTTAGCCGTCGCATCGATCGCCGCGCTGGGTGCGATATCACTTGCAGGCTGAGGCGTGGTATCAAGAATTTGTGCCATGCGGGCATAGGTCAGGTAGGGATTCTTCACTACCAGCGCCGCACTTTTGGCGTAAGGGAGGTCGGCTTCGGTCATGACGACGGCAGAAGCCTGGCAGACTGCCAGATGTTCACGATAACGAGGATTAACCATGAACGTGATGTGGCCAGACTGAGCAGTTTGCATAGATGCAACGCCGGTGATGACGAGATCGCCATCACCGTGCAATTCTGCATCCAACTGCTGGGCTAATTCAGCCAGTCGAATTGAAGACATTACTTATTTAACCTGTTTCAGTACGTCTGCAGTGATGTCTTTCACGTCGTTACCTGCGTAAGCAACGGTGTTTGCATCCAGAACAACATCATAACCTTTGTCATCTGCAACTTTCTTCACAGCGGCCTGGATACGAGTAACCAGTTTGCTGCGCTCTTCGTTGGAACGACGGTTGCGATCCTGCTCAAAAGCCTGTGCTTTTTCGGAGAACGACTGACGTTGAGCCATCACGTCTTTTTCCATTTTGCTGCGATCTGAAGCTTTCATGGTTGAACCATCGCGCTGCAGGCGTTGCATTTTGGATTGCAGATCGTTTTCCATCCCCTGCAGTTCGCCGGCACGGCCTTTGAACTCATTTTCCAGGGTTTTAGAAACACCAGTGCTTTGTGCGACCTGTTGGAACAGGTTGCCCATGTTAACTACTGCGATGCTGGAGGCAGCCTGAGCGCCGGCTGAAGCAACCATAGCAATCCCGAGACCTGCGGCAACTAACCACTTTTTCACAATAAACTCCTTACCATCCCATAGGTGTCCGAAGACACTGTTTTTTTGCGAACACCCGCGAACTGACTAAGCGGCTAACGGGTGCAACGCCTCACTGCTGTTGCGTTCCTTCGCGCAGAACAAATTACCAGGTTTTACCAATGTTAAACTGGAACTGTTCTGCCTTGTCTCCCTCATATTTCTTAAACGGCTGGGCATAAGAGAAGACCAGCGGCCCCAGAGGAGACATCCACTGCAATGCCAAACCTGCAGACATACGAATATTACCTGGCGTACTGTAATCAGGTATACCCGCAGCTCTGGTTTCGGCGGTATTTTCCCATTTGGTATCCCAAACGGTACCCGCGTCAACGAACAGGGAAGTTCGAACGGAGTTCGAGTACTTCTCGCTCAGGAACGGCGTCGGGGTAATCAGCTCAAAGCTGGCAACACCCATGGCGTTACCGCCCACCGCATCGTTAGAGTTACACACATTCCCGGTTGTACAGTTACGCTGGTTCGGCCCGAAGTAAGCCGCTTTAGGACCAATGTTGTTCGACTGGAACCCACGCACGGTGCTTGAACCACCGGCATAGAAGTTCTCGTAGAACGGAAGTTCTTTGCCACCCAGACCATCACCGTAACCCCAACGGGTACGGCCCAACATGACCCATGTATGATCGTCGTTGATCGGGAAGTAAGTCGCCGTATCTAACGTCACTTTATAGAACTCGTTATCAGAGCCTGGAACGGTGACTTTACCATTCAGGTTAACGCGAGAACCATCCGTCGGGAAATAACCGCGGTCGAGGTTGTTGTATGTCCAACCATAGTTCAGAGTGAAGTCATCCGCCGAGAAACTGTTGTCACTGGCGTTCATATTCGGGTGCTGACCCACAGAATCCAGGTAACGCCACATTGCTATCTGAGGCTGCATATTCGACAGATCGTTATGCACATAGCCCAGGCCGAGACGCAGCGTGTTGTATTCGTTTACCGGGAAGCCCAGCGTGGTATCTAAACCGTAGCTTTTGTTGGTGTAGTCGGACAGGTCCGCATCATCAGCTTTAAAGTCGTTATAGAAGATACGACCGCCGAGGCTAACGCCATCAACCGTAAAGTACGGATCGGTCGCCGACAGTTCCGCGTAGGTCTGGTAGTCGTTTTTGGTTCCGCTGATACCGACAGAGTAACCCGTACCCAGCCAGTTATCCTGCTGAACGCCAACCTGGAAGCTCACGCCACTTTCAGTACCGTAGCCAACACCGAAGTTGAAGCTACCGGTGTTGCGCTCTTTAACCTTGTAGACGACGTCAACCTGATCCGGGCTGCCCGACACGCGCTGGGTATCCACATCGACGGTCTCGAAGTAGCCCAGACGGTTCAGACGCTCTTTACCGGCATCAACCAGGTTGCTACCCAGCCAGGCCCCTTCCATCTGGCGCATTTCGCGACGCAGAACAGAATCTTTACTGGTGTCGTTACCTTCGAAGCGGATCTTACGCACGTAGTAACGGTTACCGGAGTCGACGTTAACGTGCAGCTTCACGGTTTTGTCAGCGTCATTAATTTCTGGCTGGGTCTGTACGCGCGGATACGCATAGCCATAACGGCCCAGCAGTTTCTTAATGTCGTCTTCCATTTTGGTGACTTTGGTGCCGTTATACAGCTCACCCGGCTTCATTTTGGTCAGGCTTTCAATTTCTGCTGAATGCCCTGCCAGATTGCCTTTCACATCCACGCCGGCAATCTTGTACTGATCGCCTTCAGTGATGTTAATCGTCACGTAAATGCTTTTCTTGTCCGGCGTCAGGCTAACCTGCGTGGAATCAATATTGAAACGCGCATAGCCACGGTCCAGATAGTAGCTACGCAGGGTTTCAAGGTCACCCGCCAGCTTCTGTTTCTGGTATTTACGGTCACCCACAACGTTCCACCACGGCACTTCATCACGCAGCTGGAAGCGAGAGATCAGTTCATCCGTGGTAAACGCATGGTTGCCCACGATGTTGATCTGCTGGATTTTCGCAGAGACGCCTTCCTGGAATACCAGCTTGAGGTCAACGCGGTTACGCGGCAGCGGCGTGACGACAGCTTTAACGCTGGCGCTGTATTTACCGACGCTGTAGTAGAAATCTTCCAGCCCTTTCTCGATGTCGCCCAGGGTCGTACGATCGAGGGATTCACCCACACGCACGCCGGAGGCTTCGAGGTTCTGCTTGAGCATGTCATCTTTCACCGACTTGTTGCCGGAGAAGGTGATGCTGGCAATTGTCGGGCGCTCTTTGACCTGCACCAGCAGCGAGTTGCCATCACGCAGAACCCGCACATCTTCAAAGTTGCCGGTGGCAAACAGTGAGCGGATTGTATTACTGATATCCTCGTCAGAGACAGTGTCGCCTACGCGCACTGGCATACTGAGGAGGGCCGCACCGACGGCGACTCGCTGCAGGCCTTCGAAATGAATGTCTTTCACCACGAACCCGTCTGCACCGTATACGGTGGCGCTGCTAAACAGCAGCGACGCTATGAGGAGCTTTTTCATCGCCATCGTTGTTATGCGTTCTTCCTAACCTAATTCTCTCTATAAACGAGAGAAATCATTGAAAAGTGCAAGCCCCATTAATAGCACCAGCAAGATAGAGCCAATGCGATAACTGAAGTCCTGAACTCGCTCGGAAACCGGTGTGCCTTTCAGTTTCTCAACCGCCAAAAAGAGCAGGTGCCCGCCGTCAAGGACGGGGAGTGGAAACAGATTAATAATCCCTAAGTTGACGCTGATAAGCGCCAGGAACATCAGGAAGTAAATTAAACCATATTCCGCCGACATACCTGCACCTTGAGCTATGGAGATTGGCCCACTGAGGTTGTTCAGTTTTACATCACCGGTTATTAATTTCCCCAGCATGTTGACCGTCAGCTTCATCAGTTGCCAGGTTTTATCCGTGGCTTCTGCTACAGCGGTGAACGGCCCATACTGACGCACTGTTTTGTACTCATCAGGCAGCGGGATAATTTTAGGTATCACCCCTGCAAACCCTTCAGCCTTCGCTTTACCCGGTTTTGTATCCGGTATCAGCGTCAAAGACAAGGGGCTACCCTGTCTTTCAATCTCTACAGCCAGCGCCTGCCCTGGATTATCACGAACCAGGTTAACAAACGTGCTCCACTGAAGGAGCGGCTGACCGTTGACTTTAACGATCCTGTCCCCGGCTTGCAAACCGGCCTTACTTGCCGCTGACTGAGGCTGGACTTCATCCAGTACGTTTTCAATCTGCGGACCACGAGGCCTGAAGCCAAGTGATGTTACCGGATCCTGCTTATCAGGCTCAAACTGCCAGTGGCTCAAATCGAGAGTCACATCCCGAGTTTGGTTCGTCCCAAACGGCGCATAAGAGACTCGGGCGCTCGCGTCGCCAATCTTACCGATTAAAGCTAAACGAACAGCATCCCAATCAGGCGTTTCGATGCCATCTATCGCTTTTAGTTCCATCCCGGCGCTAATTTGTGCTTCGGCAGCGATAGAGTTGGGGGTTATTTCACCGATCACCGGGCGCAGGCTAGGGATGCCAATGATAAACACGAGCCAGTAGGCAAAGATAGCGAAGATGAAGTTAGCGACAGGCCCGGCGGCAATGATAGCCGCCCTCTGTGAAACCGTTTTGTTGTTGAACGCCGCATGGCGCATTTCCGGTAACACCGGTTCAACGCGCTCATCCAGCATTTTGACGTAGCCGCCCAGCGGGATTAGCGCAATAACAAACTCGGTTCCCTGGCGGTCGGTACGACGCCATAGCGCCTTACCAAACCCGATGGAGAAGCGTTCCACACGAACGCCACAGCGGCGAGCAACCCAAAAATGGCCAAACTCATGCACGGTAATTAAAACACCCAGTGCAACGATAAACGCAGCCAAATTCCAGAGTATGCTCAGCATAAAACCTTCCGTTAAATCGTCCTGAATACCAGAAGCAGCAGACACGCAAACACCGGCACCGCCGCTGTCAGACTGTCAATGCGGTCAAGAATACCACCATGTCCTGGGATAAGGTGACCACTATCTTTAATACCGGCCTCGCGCTTGAACATACTCTCGGTTAAATCACCCAGCACGGACGCCAGCGCGGCGACAATGGAACAGGTTAGCAGAACAACAGGCGCAACGTTTAAATCAGCCCACATGCCGAACAGCAAAGAGATAACGGCAGACGTCGCAAGACCGCCGATAAACCCCTGCCAGGTCTTGCCTGGGGAAACCTTTGGCGCAAGCTTATGCTTGCCAAACATTTTCCCAAAGACATAAGCGCCTGAATCTGCGCCCCACACCAGCACCATCACGTACAACAGCCAGATTGAACCGCTGTAGTGGTTAATATCATAATGCCAGCTACGCAGCGCGACCATGCCCCAGAAGAACGGAATAATGGTTAGCAGGCCAAAGACCAGGCGGATCGGCTTAGAATTGCGCCACAGCGCCGCAGAGGCCGGGTAAAACAGAACCAGCAACAGCGCCGCTACCCACCAGACCAACGAAGCCCAAAGCGAGATTTCAATTACCGGTAAATGCACCGAATGCCGGTACTCTGGCAGCGAAATCAGCATGACCGCAAGCAGCAGCCCACAAAGAACGGCCAGCCAGACGCGCTGTGAACGCGCAACGAAACCAGCAAGTTGACCCCATTCCCATGCAGCCAGCATACAAATGACCAGCGTAGCAATCGCAAAGCCTACTGGCGGAAGCCAAAACAGCGCCGCGATTACAATGGGAATCATAATAAACGCGGAAATCAGGCGATACTTCAGCAAAAGTGACCCCCAACAGGCTTATTCACCACCAGGTGCTGTGCCACCAAAACGACGCTCTCGGGTTGCAAAAGCATTTAGCGCACCTTCAAAGTCTTGTTCATCGAAATCAGGCCAAAGAACATCGGTAAAATAAAGTTCCGCATAGGCAATTTGCCAGATGAGGAAATTACTGATGCGATGCTCTCCCCCTGTCCTAATTACTAAATCTACGGGAGCCAGTTCATGCATGCAGATCTGCTGACCGAGCAGTTCTTCATCTA
Source organism: Cedecea sp. P7760 (assembly GCF_013386425.1). Lineage (NCBI taxonomy): Bacteria > Pseudomonadati > Pseudomonadota > Gammaproteobacteria > Enterobacterales > Enterobacteriaceae > Cedecea > Cedecea sp. P7760. Next base: position 27,551 of record NZ_JACARU010000011.1, read on the forward strand.
TCTGATCCGGGCGCAATGAGCCTTCCTGCACCTGCGACGCAAGCTGTCGCACTCCCTGAATGATATCCCAACGCCCGCCATAATTCGCGGCGATATTGAGCGTCAGCCCAGTATTCTCACTGGTTAATGCTTCAGCTTTTTTGATTCGTTCTTGCAGGCGGAGGTTGAATCGGCTGGTATCGCCGATTACCCGTAAGCGGACATTATGGCGGTGAAGGCTTTTAACCTCACTGTCTAATGCCCAGACGAACAGCTCCATCAATGCGGTCACTTCCTGAGCCGGGCGGTTCCAGTTCTCGCTGCTAAAAGCGTAAAGCGTCAGCGCATCAATGCCGTTGTTCGCTGCAAAGGTAACAGCCCGGCGTACCGATTTTGCGCCAGCTTTATGACCGAAAACCCTCATTTTCCCCTGACGCTTAGCCCACCGGCCGTTACCATCCATGATGATGGCAACATGGCGTGCGCCCTGCGTGATTAAGGATTCGCTTAATTGTTGATTAGCAGACAACATAACGCGTAATGATTCCCTGAAAAAAATTAAGCGGTACTCAGGAATACTGAAGCCTGGTGCACAAAAAAGCCGTGTTGTGACACGGCTTTCCACCTAACGCTCAGTCACATCTGGCGATTAAGTGGCGCAGACTATATCACTGAAGCACAAAGCGAACAAATGGCGGCACTTCAGCCGGCTGAATTATCACCGGCTTGCGAGGTTCATCACTTGTTTTTTGGCGATTTCACGAGCAATTGCATCCACACGCAGCACTTCTTCCACGCTTTGCGGTTCGCTTAAGTTCATTGCCTCAAGCACGCTGCGGTTTAACACCGCGATGTCGGTAAACCGCACCTGCTGATTCAGGAAAGCCTCAACGACCACTTCATTTGCCGCATTAAGCGCGGTAGTCGCCGCCTGCCCTTGCGCACTCGCATCAATAGCGAGTTTCAGGCATGGATAACGTTCGAAATCAGGCTCCATAAAGGTCAACGAGCCTGTTTTACAGAAATCGAGCGGTGCGACGCCGGATTCAACGCGTGCAGGGTAAGCCATAGCATGCGCGATAGGCGTGCGCATATCAGGCGCTCCCAGCTGAGCAAGTACGCTGCCGTCACGGTAGCGAACCATTGAGTGAATGACCGACTGAGGATGAATCAGCACTTCCATCTGTGCTGCAGATGCGTTGAATAACCAACGCGCTTCAATGTATTCGAGACCTTTATTCATCATGGTGGCGGAGTCGACGGAAATTTTACGCCCCATCGACCAGTTCGGGTGGCTGCATGCCTGATCGGGCGTCATTGCCGCTAAATCCGCATAAGCCGTTTCCCGGAACGGGCCACCCGATCCGGTGAGGATAATTGACGATACGCCATTATCCTCAAGGCTAGCGTATCCCAGGTTCCGCTGAATTGTTTCCGGCAAACTCTGAAAAATCGCGTTGTGTTCGCTGTCAATCGGCAACAATTGCGCCTTACTGCGTGCAACGGCTTCCATAAACAGTCGCCCGCAGGTGATCAGTGACTCTTTATTCGCCAGTAACACCTGCTTGCCCGCAGAAATAGCGGCCAGCGTAGGCGGCAGCCCGGCTACGCCAACGATAGCGGCCATCACCTGATCCACTTCACTTAACGCCGTAACTTCACAGGCCGCCTGCTCGCCCGCCAGTACCTCAGTTTTACTCCCCTGCTCTTTCAGGAGATTACGGACTTCCGCAGCCGCTGACTCGCTGGCCATCACCGCAAACCGCGGCGAAAACTCCAGGCACTGCTCAACCATTTTCCCGACGTTGCTGCCCGCAACCAATGCCGTTATGGCAAATTTGTCAGGATTATGACGAACGACGCTCAGCGTGCTGACGCCAATAGAGCCGGTGGATCCAAGAATAGTGAGCTGCTTCATGAGGTACTCAAAGTCGTAAAATGAAGGATTAATGGCGCATTAGTTTGCGGCGCAAGGCGCCCGTTGTCTATGCCTTTGCCTGACGTTTTATAAAGCAAAACGCCGCCCGTAAACGCTTCGCGATGCGCGAGGGCTTACTGAACGGCGTTATACTCGTCATACTTCAAGCTGCAGGTGCGTTACCTGCATACGTCCACTTCAGTCACATAGTTAGCAATGCTCCTGAAGATGTCCGTCTTTGCCGCCTTCCTGCAACTCGAATTATCTAGAGTATATACACAAAAAAAATGTGGTTTAGAACTGCATCAGCTCGGTTTCTTTTTCAGACAGAGCCGCATCCACTTTCTTAATGGCTGCATCAGTCAGTTTCTGCACGTCATCCTGAGAACGACGATCGTCATCTTCGCTGATCTCTTTGTCTTTCAGCAGGGCTTTAACTTTGTCGTTAGCGTCACGACGAACGTTACGTACCGCAACGCGTGCGCCTTCGGCTTCGCCACGTACGATTTTAATCAGATCTTTACGACGTTCTTCAGTCAGCGGAGGCAGTGGAACACGGATATCGGTACCCGCAGAGCTTGGGTTCAGACCGAGGTCAGAAGCCATGATCGCTTTTTCAACCGCCGGGCCCAAAGAACGATCGAAGACGTTGATCTTCAGGGTGCGGGTATCCTCAACGGTAACGCTGGCCAGCTGACGCAGCGGAGTTGGCGTACCGTAGTATTCCACTACGATACCGTCCAGCAGGCTTGGAGAAGCACGGCCGGTACGGATTTTGCTGATTTGGTTTTTAAACGCTTCGACGCATTTATCCATACGCACTTCAGCATCTTTTCTGATATCGCTAATCACGTTACGAATCCTTGAAAACTGGTTTAAGGCGGACCACGCTTATTCACGGCAGCAGTGACGCTGCAGGCTAAGTATAGTCCCGTTTATTCCTGGCTGTAGATAAAGCCAAATCTTACCCTGATTACAGGGCAACTGAAATTATTCAGTAATTAAAGTGCCTTCTTTCTCACCCATTACCACGCGACGCAGCGCACCCGGCTTATTCATGTTGAACACGCGGATCGGCAATTTGTGGTCGCGAGCAAGGGTAAACGCGGCTAGATCCATAACTTTAAGTTCTTTATCAAGAACTTCAGTGTAGGTCAGCTGCTCGTACAGCGTCGCAGCAGGATCTTTCACCGGATCGGCGGTAAACACGCCATCCACCTTGGTGGCTTTCAGCACCACGTCTGCTTCAATTTCAATCCCGCGCAGGCAGGCGGCAGAGTCAGTGGTAAAGAACGGGTTACCGGTACCGGCAGCAAGAATAACCACGCGGTTCGCGCGCAGCAGGCTAATCGCTTCTGCCCAGCTGTAGTTGTCGCAAACGCCATTCAATGGAATAGCGGACATCAGGCGGGCGTTCACATAGGCGCGGTGGAGCGCATCACGCATCGCCAGGCCGTTCATGACGGTCGCCAGCATGCCCATGTGGTCGCCCACGACGCGGTTCATGCCGGCTTTTGCCAGACCTGCACCACGGAATAAGTTGCCACCGCCGATTACCACCCCGACCTGAATGCCAAGTTCCACCAGCTCTTTAATTTCCTGAGCCATACGGTCCAGAATACTCGCGTCAATACCAAAGCCTTCTGTGCCTTGCAGAGCTTCGCCGCTCAGTTTGAGCAGAATACGTTTGTAGACGGGTTTTGCATTGGTAGCCATGTTTCTTTCCTGAGAACAGTCAACGAATGGGGGATGGTTAATTCTGGCGACATTCTGTCGCATTTCAGCCCGCTCGCCTAACGGAGCGCTCTGAAACTGTAAAGCTGGATAAAAAGGAACCGCCGGTTGGCGGTTCCTTTTAAGCCATTAAGACTGCTTGGACATAGCAGCAACTTCTGCTGCAAAGTCAGTCTCAACTTTCTCGATGCCTTCACCCACTTCGAAGCGGATGAAGTTAGTCACGTCAGCGTTGTGCTCTTTCAGCAGCTGAGCAACAGTTTTGCTTGGGTCCATCACGAACGGCTGACCAGTCAGAGAAACTTCGCCGGTGAATTTCTTCATGCGGCCTTCAACCATTTTCTCTGCGATTTCTTTTGGTTTACCGGACTGCATCGCGATGTCCAGCTGAACCTGGTATTCTTTCTCTACAACTTCTGCAGAAACGTCTTCAGGTTTAACGAACTCAGGCTTGCTTGCAGCGATGTGCATTGCCAGCTGTTTAACCAGCTCTTCATCAGCGCCTTTAGCCGCAACCAGAACACCGATACGTGCGCCGTGCTGGTAAGAACCCAGAACTTCGCCTTCCAGGGAAGAAACGCGACGGATGTTGATGTTCTCACCGATTTTAGCAACCAGTGCAACGCGCTCTTCTTCGAACTGCGCTTTCAGAACTTCAACGTCGGTGATTTTGCCAGCAACTGCTGCATCCAGAACTTTATTAGCAAACGCCTGGAAACCGCCGTCTTTAGCTACGAAGTCGGTCTGGCAGTTAACTTCCAGAATCACGCCGTAGTTGCCGTCGATCTTAGTGATGATCACGCCGTCAGCAGCAACGTTGCCTGCTTTTTTAGCTGCTTTGATCGCACCGGATTTACGCATGTTCTCGATTGCCAGCTCGATGTCGCCGTTGGCTTCGGTCAGCGCTTTTTTACAATCCATCATGCCAGCGCCAGTACGCTCACGCAGCTCTTTTACCAGGGATGCGGTAATTTCAGCCATTCTAAAATCCTCGGAGATGTGGCCTGCCCGACACGGTGGCCAGACGGGCTTAAAAGTGAAAAAGGGGCCATAAAAAGGCCCCTAACCAAACGAGATACTACCTGGTTAAATAAGGGCTCTGGCGAGCGTGCCTTATTATTCTGCTTCTACGAAGCTTTCTTCCGCCTGAGAAGCCAGATCCTGAGAACGGCCTTCACGAACGGTTGCAGCTACAGCGCCCAGGTACAGGCTAACAGCACGGATAGCATCGTCGTTACCAGGGATAACGAAATCAACACCGTCCGGATCAGAGTTGGTATCAACGATAGCAAATACTGGGATACCCAGGTTGTTTGCTTCTTTGATAGCGATGTGCTCGTGATCGGCATCGATAACAAACAGTGCGTCCGGCAGGCCGCCCATGTCTTTGATACCGCCCAGGCTGTTTTCCAGCTTGTCCAGCTCACGAGTGCGCATCAGCGCTTCTTTCTTAGTCAGCTTGTCGAAAGTACCGTCTTGAGCCTGAATTTCCAGGTCTTTCAGACGTTTGATGGACTGACGAACGGTTTTCCAGTTAGTCAGCATGCCGCCCAACCAGCGATGGTTCACGAAGAACTGATCGCAGCTGTTAGCAGCGTCTTTCACCGCTTCGCTTGCAGCGCGTTTAGTACCAACGAAAAGGATTTTGCCTTTGCGAGAAGAAATCTTGTTCAGTTCAGCCAGCGCTTCGTTGAACATTGGTACAGTTTTCTCAAGGTTGATGATGTGAACTTTGTTACGTGCGCCGAAGATGAAAGGCTTCATTTTCGGGTTCCAGTAACGGGTCTGGTGACCAAAGTGAACACCAGCCTTGAGCATGTCGCGCATGGAAACAGTAGCCATGTTTTAAAACCTCTATATAAAGTATGGGGTTATGCCTCCACGTATCCCATATTGCCGACCCCAAAGGGCACCCCGGAACATGTGTCGATACGTGTGTGTTATTTACACAAAGTGAGCGTATTTGGCTGTACCCGAAAAATCGGAATACAAGTCCGGCGCGCTTTATACCATAAATGGCGCTCAGACTCCAATAGTTGTTGCCGTGATGCCCGTTTGATGATTCTCAATTTTGCAGGGAGACGCCCCCCCTGATACCATTACAGCAACTTCCCTGCTCATTTCATGTCGACGTTATCGACATCTGCGGATCTGATATGGCTATCTCAATTAAGACACCTGAAGAAATCGAAAAAATGCGCATCGCTGGCCGCCTGGCTGCCGAAGTGCTGGAAATGATCGAACCCCACGTAAAACCGGGTATTACCACCGGCGAGCTGGATCGCATCTGTAATGACTACATCGTGAATGAACAGCAGGCCATTTCCGCCTGTCTGGGCTACCACGGCTTCCCAAAATCGGTCTGTATTTCTATCAATGAAGTGGTTTGCCACGGCATTCCAGACGATGAAAAAGCGCTGAAAGACGGCGATATCGTTAACATCGACGTCACCGTTATCAAAGACGAATACCACGGCGATACCTCAAAGATGTTCATCGTAGGTAATCCAACGATTCTTGGCGAACGCCTGTGCCGCATCACCCAGGAAAGTCTCTATCTGGCGCTGCGCATGGTGAAGCCGGGCATCCGTCTGCGCACCCTTGGCGCGGCTATCCAGAAGTTCGTTGAGGCCGAAGGTTTCTCCGTTGTGCGCGAGTACTGTGGTCACGGCATTGGCCGCGTGTTCCATGAAGAACCACAGGTTCTTCACTACGACGCAGACGACGGCGGCGTGGTACTTCAGCCGGGCATGACCTTCACCATCGAACCTATGGTCAACGCCGGTGATTACCGCATTCGCACCATGAAAGACGGCTGGACGGTGAAAACCAAAGATCGCAGCTTGTCTGCTCAATACGAGCATACTATTGTGGTGACGGAGAACGGCTGCGAGATTATGACCCTGCGTAAAGATGACACCATCCCTGCAGTGATTTCGCATAACGAATGATGCCCTGACGTCAGTCAGCAATCTAAGCCGGCCCTGAGCCGGCTTTTTTTATGGGTAGCGCACAATGAGTCCAGCTTTACCAGAGCAGTTTGCCAACACCACCGAACCCGAGATTTCCGGCCAGCCGGACTATCCAAACAGTTGGCAGGAAGCCGAACTTAACTGCGCGGACATCAAGTCGCACTTAGATACTTTCCAGAAATGGCTGGGTACGGCCTTTGATAGCGGCATTTCCGCTGAACGGCTGATTGAAGCCCGCACCGAATTTATCGATCAGCTGCTGCAGCGGCTGTGGATAGCTTATGGCTTTGCCGATGTTCCGGAAGCCGCGCTGGTTGCCGTGGGCGGCTATGGTCGCGCCGAGCTACACCCGCTGTCGGATATCGACCTGCTGATCCTGAGCCGCAAGCGGCTGACCGATGCCCAGGCGCAAAAAATCGGCGAGCTGCTGACCCTGCTTTGGGACGTGAAGCTGGAAGTCGGCCACAGCGTACGCACGCTGGAAGAGTGCCTGCTGGAAGGCTTATCAGACCTGACGGTGGCCACCAACCTTATCGAGTCTCGCCTGTTAATTGGCGACGTGGCCCTGTTCCTTGAACTCCAGAAACATATATTCAGTGAAGGCTTCTGGCCGTCGGCGAAGTTTTTTGCTGCCAAGGTTGAAGAGCAAAACGAGCGTCACCAGCGCTACCACGGCACCAGCTACAATCTTGAACCCGATATTAAAAGCAGCCCCGGCGGCCTGCGTGATATTCACACGCTGCAGTGGGTGGCCCGCCGCCACTTCGGTGCGACCTCAATGGGGGAAATGGTCGATTTTGGCTTCCTGACCGAAGCGGAGCGCAAAGAGCTTGATGAATGCCAGCATTTACTGTGGCGCATTCGCTTTGCTCTGCACCTCGAGGTTAATCGCTACGATAACCGCCTGCTGTTTGACCGCCAGCTTAGCGTGGCCCAGCGCCTGCACTACAGCGGCGAGGGCAACGAGCCGGTCGAACACATGATGAAGGATTTCTACCGCGTTACACGCCGCGTGGGCGAGCTGAACCAGATGCTTCTGCAGCTGTTCGACGAAGCTATTCTGGCGCTTGATGCCAGCGAAAAACCACGTCCGCTGGACGATGATTTCCAGCTGCGCGGCACGCTCATCGATTTGCGGGACGAAACTCTGTTCATGCGCGAACCGCAGGCTATCCTGCGCATGTTCTACATGATGGTACGAAATCGCGACATCACCGGCATTTACTCAACCACCCTGCGCCATCTTCGCCACGCCCGCCGTCACCTGACCCAGCCGCTTTGCTATATTCCGGAAGCCCGCGAGCTGTTTCTCGTGATGCTGCGTCATCCTGGCGCGGTAAGCCGTGCGCTGCTGCCAATGCATCGCCATAGCGTGCTGTGGGCCTATATGCCGCAGTGGTCGCACATCGTCGGCCAGATGCAGTTCGACCTGTTCCACGCCTACACGGTGGACGAACACACCATTCGCGTCCTGCAAAAGCTGGAAAGCTTCGCCAAAGAAGAAACACGCTCGAAGCACCCGCTGTGCGTCGATCTGTGGCCTCGCCTGTCGCACCCGGAGCTGATCTTAATCGCCGCGCTGTTCCACGACATCGCCAAAGGGCGAGGCGGCGATCATTCCGTGCTGGGAGCGCAGGACGTTCTTAAGTTTGCCGAACTTCACGGGCTGAACTCGCGGGAAACCCAACTGGTTGCCTGGCTGGTTCGTCAGCACCTGCTGATGTCCGTCACCGCCCAGCGTCGTGATATTCAGGATCCGGAAGTCATCAAGCAGTTTGCCGAAGAAGTTCAGACCGAAAACCGGCTGCGCTACCTGGTCTGCCTGACGGTCGCAGATATCTGCGCAACCAACGAAACGCTGTGGAACAGCTGGAAGCAAAGCCTGCTGCGTGAGCTGTACTTCGCTACCGAAAAGCAGCTGCGCCGCGGGATGCAGAACAGCCCTGACATGCGCGAACGCGTCCGCCACCACCAGCTTCAGGCGCTTGCACTGCTGCGGATGGATAATATCAACGAGGAAGCCCTGCACCATATCTGGGCGCGCTGCCGGGCCAACTATTTTGTTCGCCATACGCCAAACCAGATAGCCTGGCATGCACGTCATTTGTTGAAGCACGATCTCAGTCAGCCGATGATCCTGCTTAGCCCACAGGCAACGCGCGGCGGCACGGAGATCTTTATCTGGAGCCCGGACAGGCCTTATCTGTTTGCCGCCGTCTGCGCCGAACTCGACCGGCGTAACCTCAGCGTGCACGACGCGCAGATCTTCACGACCCGTGACGGCATGGCGATGGACACCTTTATCGTGCTCGAACCCGACGGCAGCCCGCTGTCGATTGATCGACACAATATTATTCGTCACAGCCTTGAGCAAGCGATCACCCAGACGACCTGGCAGCCGCCGCAGCCTCGTCGCCAGTCGGCAAAACTGCGCCACTTTACCGTCGATACCGAAGTCAATTTCCTGCCAACCCACACCGACCGGCGTACGTTCCTTGAGCTGATTGCGCTCGATCAGCCTGGCCTGCTGGCGAGGGTGGGTGAAGTGTTTGCCGACCTCGGGATTTCGCTCTATGGGGCGAGAATTACGACAATTGGTGAGCGAGTAGAAGATTTATTTATAATCGCGACCGCAGACCGGCGTGCGCTTAATAATGTGCTCCAGCAGGAAGTGCAGCAACGGTTGACAGCGGCCCTTAATCCAAACGATAAATAACGGTCTTTTATTTTTTACCTTTTTGGCCCTCGGGCGACAGTCAAGTTCCCTGTCGCCCAAAAGTTGAAAGGTAAGTCACAATCAGGAAATGTTCATCATGCAGCAGCTACAAAATGTAATCGAATCCGCTTTCGAGCGTCGCGCCGAGATCACCCCGGCAAATGTTGATACCGTGACCCGCGAAGCGGTGAATCAGGTGATTGCCCTGCTCGACAGCGGTGCGCTGCGCGTTGCTGAAAAAATTGACGGCCAGTGGGTAACCCACCAGTGGCTGAAGAAAGCGGTTCTGCTTTCTTTCCGCATTAACGACAATAAAGTCATCGAAGGCGCTGAAAGCCGCTATTTCGATAAAGTCCCGATGAAATTCGCCGACTACGACGAAGCTCGTTTCCAGAAAGAAGGCTTCCGCGTTGTGCCACCTGCGGCGGTCCGCCAGGGTGCTTTCATCGCACGTAACACCGTGCTGATGCCTTCCTACGTCAACATCGGCGCCTACGTCGATGAAGGCACCATGGTTGATACCTGGGCGACCGTTGGCTCCTGCGCGCAGATTGGTAAAAACGTTCACCTGTCCGGCGGCGTCGGCATCGGTGGCGTACTTGAGCCGCTGCAGGCTAACCCAACCATCATCGAAGACAACTGCTTCATCGGCGCACGTTCCGAAGTCGTCGAAGGCGTGATCGTCGAAGAAGGTTCCGTTATCTCCATGGGCGTTTACATCGGCCAGAGCACCCGTATCTACGATCGCGAAACCGGTGAAGTGCACTACGGCCGCGTTCCGGCGGGCTCCGTTGTCGTTTCCGGCAACCTGCCTTCTAAAGACGGTTCCTACAGCCTGTACTGCGCGGTCATCGTGAAGAAAGTGGACGCCAAAACCCGCGGTAAAGTGGGCATCAACGAACTGCTGCGCACCATCGACTAAGTTTTTTGCACCAAAAGGCGGGTTATCCCGCCTTTTTTGCATCTGGCACTAGCGGAAAAGGAATTTTCCGTTAACTCTCTAATGGTTATTGATATTTAAGGGTACCGCTTATGTACGATAATTTAAAAAGTCTGGGTATTACCAATCCTGATGAAATCGATCGTTACAGCCTCCGGCAGGAAGCCAACAACGATATCCTGAAAGTCTATTTCCAGAAGGATAAGGGCGAGTTTTTTGCCAAAAGCGTGAAGTTTAAATACCCACGCCAGCGCAAAACCGTGGTGGCCGATGGTGTAGGCCAGGGCTACAAAGAAGTGCAGGAGATCAGCCCCAACCTGCGCTATGTCATCGATGAGCTCGATCAGCTTTGCCAGCGCGACCGCACCGAAGTCGATCTGAAGCGTAAGATCCTCGACGATCTGCGCCACCTCGAGTCAGTGGTGACCAACAAGATCAGCGAAATTGAATCCGATCTGGAAAAACTGACCCGTAACAAGTAGTTCAGTAACCCATAAAAAAGGGCCGCTTTTGCGGCCCTTTTCAGTTCTACACGGAGATTACTGCATCAACAGGTAAATCTGCGAATCACCACGCTGGATGCTCAGCGCCATCACCGACGGCTTGCTGTCCATCACTTTACGCAGCTCGGCGATGTTGTTCACCGCCTGCTGGTTCACGCCGACGATAATGTCACCTTTTTTCAGGCCAATACGCGCCGCCGGAGTATTTGGCTTCACGCTGGTGACCTGCACGCCTTTCTGATCTTTACCGCCGCGGTTGCTCATTTCAGCCCCGTCGATACCGGTAAAGATAGTGGCAGCATCCACCTGGTTCTGGGTGCTTTGCTGCAGCTCCAGGCTGACCGTCACCGGCTTGCCGTCGCGCAGCAGGCCCAGCGAGATTTTGCTGCCTACTGGCATAGAACCGACTTCTGCACGCAGCGCGGCGAAGCTACTGATAGGCTTATTATTCAGGGAGGTAATTACATCCCCGGCCTTAATGCCCGCTTTTGCGGCGGAAGAGTTCGGCATCACCTGGCTGACAAACGCGCCGCGCTGAGCGTCGACTTTCATCGCTTTCGCCAGCTCAGAGTTCAGCTCGGTGCCCAGAATCCCCAGCTCGCCGCGGCGAACCTGGCCGTACTGCACCATCTGAGCGGTCAGGTTTTTCACCATATTGCTCGGAATAGCGAAGCCGATACCGATGTTGCCGCCGTCCGGCGCCAGAATTGCGGTGTTGATCCCGATAAGCTCGCCGTTCAGGTTAACCAGCGCCCCACCGGAGTTACCGCGGTTAATCGCCGCATCGGTCTGGATAAAGTTTTCGTAGTTTTCAACGTTCAGGCCGCTACGACCCAGCGCCGAAACGATACCGGAGGTCACGGTTTCACCCAGGCCATACGGGTTCCCAATCGCCACGGTGTAGTCCCCTACGCGCAGCGCGTCGGAGTCGGCAATTTTAATCGCCGTCAGGTTTTTCGGATCCTGTAGCTGGATAAGCGCGATATCGGAGCGCGGGTCTTTACCCACCACTTTGGCGTCAAACTTACGGCCATCGCTCAGCTGAACCTTGATCACGCTGGCGTTATCCACCACGTGGTTATTGGTGACTACATAGCCTTTCGCTGCGTCAATAATGACGCCAGAACCCAGCGCCATAAATTTCTGCTGCTGGCTGCCGCCGTCGGCTCCGCCCTGACCACCGCCCTGACAGAACGGCGAGCTCTGGAACGGCGAACCGTCCTGGCAGAACGGTGAGTTATCACCGAAGAATTGCTGGAAATTACGCCCCATACGCGGAGTATTTACCGTTGTGCTCCCTTCAACGTTGATACTCACCACTGAAGGCATCACCTGCTCCAGCATCGGCGCAAGGCTTGGCAGCGGCTGCGCAGCAGATGCAGAAGAGGCCGTCTCAGCGGCGGAGGCAGACATCGGACTCAGCGCCAAACCCAGACTAAGAGCCAGCGCACTCATTGCTAACGTGGTTTTTTTCATGGAATCATCTCAACTTTCAAATAACGCAAAATTGCTGTGTTGGTGTACACCATTCAGAGTGAACTTTACGCGCTAAGTTCAGCGCTTAAGTGCATGGAAAAAGTAAAAAATTATTGGTCATCTTTACAAAACTCGCGAAAACCTCACTCCACCGCCATCAGGCGTCGATACTCATCCCAGGCGTATAAATCGGTCATTCCACTGATGTAATCCTGGATAAGCCTTGCACGGAAATAGTATTCCCACACGGAAAAATCAAGGCTTGCCGGGTGTAAAGCGTTCACCGCTTCCACATAGGCAAGCCTATGTTTGGTCGAAAGCTTATGGAAAAGGCGTGACGCGATAGGCAGACGGCGCAGGCTTTCCTTGCTGACCAGCTCCGTGAAATCCTCGGTTGAAAGTTCGAGTAAGGGACTGTAAATATCCAGTAAGCCGCTGATAACCCGGTAACCCTGCAGTTCCAGCTGTTCGATATCCGGGTGGCTGAACACCTGGCGCACGGCCACCTGTTTATACAGCTCCAGCAGCCGGGCAAACGGGCTGTCGTCCTCCAGCAGCGCATGATTGAACTCGCCGGAGTAAATCTCCGGTAAATTGTCGATAAAGCGCTGGGCGGCATACGGGGCCAGCTTGTTCAGCGTATTGACGCGCAGATACATAAAGAACTGATCTTCCGCGCTGCGTCGCATTTGATTGGTGCGGGATTTATCCCAGGCATCTTTCACCACCAGCTCAAAGAGATCGCCCTTCGCCTGCTCTCCCCATGACTCGCAGAGATGCTGATACAGTTGCTCAACGCTGAAAATACGTTTTTCGACGGCATCTTCCAGATCGGCCACGCAGTAAGAAATATCGTCCGCCGCTTCCATTATCCAGGTGAGAGGAAAACGGCTGTATTCGCCAAGATCCAGCTCTTTGCGCAGGCGGGCGATATACCCTTCTTCCGACAGATAAAAGCCCGGTTTTTTCATTAAATAAGCGTGGCTGGCAGGTGGCGTGTCGGCAAACCAGGCCGGACGGGTGTACTTGAGGATGCAGCCGACCTGCGCCCAGGTCAGGTTCATCCGCAGCAGGCTATGCACCAGGCGAATACCCTGTGCGTTCCCTTCGAAATGACATAAATCCTGACGCACTTTACTGCGCAATGCGTTTAAAGACTCTTCGCCTTCGCGCAGCCGTAAAACGTCCACCTTGCAGCGGTCTTCGCTACGGGGCTGGCCGCCGCTGTCTTTTGGCTGCAGGCGCTGGCGAAACCAGTCGTTAATCGCCGACTCGCCAAAATGGCCGAACGGGGGATTACCGATGTCATGCATCAGGCAGGCCATTTCCACTATGCTTTCAAACGGGCCGGTCAGCTCATCGAGGCCATATTTCTCCAGCGCCTTTTGCTCCTTCAGGCGGCTGAGGATCTCCTTGGCAATGTAGCGCCCTACCTGCTGAACCTCTAGCGAATGGGTAAGACGGGTGCGCACGGCGGCATTGCGTTCAAGCGGGAAGACCTGAGTTTTCTGCTGCAGGCGGCGGATGGCCGGAGAGTTGATTATCCTGCCGCGATCGCTTTCGAAGATGCGCAGGATCTCAAGTTCGCTCTTCACGCCTTCGGGCGAGCGGAAGCGTCGGTGCCAGTTAATTTTTTTGCGGAAGTCTATTTCGCTCATGCCCACTCCTGTTCCGTTGATAAGGAGACTGTTTGCCATGATAGACTATGCCCCGAAAATCGAGTCATGTTCCACCACATTAGCGAGTATCTCTATGAAAGCAGGCATTATTGGTGCAATGGAAGAAGAAGTTACGCTGCTGCGTGACAAAATCGAAAACCGTCACACTCTGAGCATCGCCGGTTGCGAAATTTATACCGGGACGCTGAACGGCGTTGAAGTGGCGCTGCTGAAGTCCGGCATCGGCAAAGTTTCTGCGGCCATGGGTGCTACGCTGCTGCTGGAACACTGCAAGCCGGACGTTATCATCAACACCGGTTCAGCAGGTGGCCTGGCGCCAACGCTGAAAGTAGGCGATATCGTGGTGTCCGACGAAGTACGCTATCACGATGCTGACGTCACCGCTTTCGGTTACGAGTATGGCCAGATGGCGGGCTGTCCGGCGGCTTTCGTTGCCGACAAAAAGCTTATCGACGCGGCAGAAACCTGCATTAAAGAGCTGGATCTGCACGCGGTTCGCGGCCTGATCGTCAGTGGCGACGCGTTTATTAACGGCTCCGTTGCGCTGGCAAAAATTCGCCACAACTTCCCGCAGGCCGTTGCGGTAGAAATGGAAGCGACGGCTATTGGCCACGTCTGCCATAACTTCCACACGCCGTTCGTGGTGGTTCGCGCTATCTCCGACGTCGCCGACCAGCAGTCTCACCTCAGCTTTGAAGAGTTCCTGGCCGTTGCGGCGAAACAATCCACCCTGATGGTGGAGAAACTGGTTCAGCATCTGGCTCGTGGCTAAGCTCATCCTTTGGCGCGGGGCCGCCGCCCTGCTCCTTTGCCTCCCGGCGCTGCTGTTGGCGGCGCCTCGGGTCATCTCCCTCTCACCCGCTAATACCGAACTGGCCTTCGCGGCCGGTATCACCCCTATTGCGGTGAGCGCTTACTCTGATTACCCACCTCAGGCAAAGCAGATTGAACAGTTAGCCAACTGGCAGGGCGTCAATTTCGAGCGCATTGTCGCCCTGAAGCCGGATGCGGTACTGGCCTGGCGCGGCGGTAATCCCGACAGGCAGGTTAACCAGCTTGTTTCGCTGGGGATCAAGGTCATCTGGCTGGATCCGAAAAGTGTCTCTGACGTTGAGGCCGCGCTGCGCCAGCTTGCACCGCTTAGCCCAACGCCTGAAAAAGCGCTGAAGGCCGCGGCTGAGCTTTCCCGTCAGTTTGCCGAGCTGAAAGCCCGCTACGGCCATACCCAAAGCAAAAAAGTGTTCCTGCAGTTCAGCCAGCAGCCGCTTTTTACCACCAGCAAAGAGTCGATTCAGAACGAAGTCGTTGAGCTATGCGGCGGGCAAAATATCTTTGCCGACAGCCGGGTGCCCTGGCCACAGGTCAGCCGTGAACAGGTGCTGATGCGCAAACCACAGGCTATTATTATTGCTGGCGATGCGAGCAATATTCCGTCCGTACGGCAGTTCTGGAGTAATCAGTTGAAAGTTCCGGTTATTGCCGTCAATGATGACTGGTTTACACGTTCCGGCCCGCGTATTATCCTCGCCGCAAAACAGCTCTGCGAAGAGCTGGCGAAAGCTTAACGTCACGCTCTGAGGGTCATAAATGCTGGTCTATTGGCTGGATATCGTCGGTACCGCCGTGTTTGCTATTTCCGGCGTTTTGCTAGCCGGAAAGCTGCGGATGGATCCCTTTGGCGTGCTGGTGCTTGGCGTGGTCACGGCGGTAGGCGGGGGCACGATCCGCGATATGGCGCTGGCTAACGGCCCGGTGTTTTGGGTGAAAGATCCCACGGACCTCGTCGTCGCTATGGTGACCTGTATGCTGACAATTGTGCTGATACGCCAGCCTCGCCGCTTGCCTAAGTGGGTTCTTCCCGTGCTCGATGCCGTCGGCCTGGCGGTGTTTGTGGGTATTGGCGTTAACAAGGCTTTTCTGGCGCATGCCAGCCCGCTGGTTGCAATCTGCATGGGCGTAATTACCGGGGTAGGCGGCGGGATCATCCGCGACGTGCTGGCGCGCGAAATCCCTATGATTTTGCGCACTGAGATTTACGCCACCGCCTGCATTATCGGCGGTATCGTCCACGCCACGGCTTACCACACCTTTAACGTCCCGCTGGATCAGGCCAGTATGATTGGCATGGTGGTGACTTTGGTGATTCGCCTGGCGGCCATCTACTGGCACCTTAAACTGCCGACCTTTGCGCTAAATGACCGACAATAGCGATAAAAAAAGCCGCGTTTGATACGCGGCTTTCTTGTTTCAGCTGAACATCAGATGCTGAAGGAAGAACCACACCCACAGGTGCTTTTTGCGTTCGGGTTGGTCACCACGAAGCGGGAGCCTTCCAGGCCTTCGCTGTAATCTACCGCGCCGCCGACCAGGTATTGCAGGCTCATCGGATCCACAACCAGAGCAACGCCCTGTTTCTCGATGGTCATGTCGCCGTCGTTAATCTGGTCGTCAAAGGTGAAGCCATACTGGAAGCCGCTGCAACCACCACCGGTGATATAGACGCGAAGTTTCAGATCAGGGTTCTCTTCGTCTGCAATCAGACTTTTCACTTTATTGGCTGCTGCTTCGGTAAACTGCAGCGGCAGCGCTACGTCATCACTCATTTTTTGCTCCCAACAATGAACAAGTCGGGCAGAAAATAACCCGCACTTTAGCGGCATTATCTAATACCCTGGTAAATCGTTCAAGTATTCTGCCCGGCAGAAGCCAGCTCGTTCGCTCTGGCCTTCTCAGCCTCTTGTTTTGCCAGCGTTCTTGCCAGAATAACCGAGTATAAAGGTTTTCCGCCCAGGAATTGTGCCAACAGTGTGGCCCCAAGGCAGGTGATTATCATTGGCAGAATGAGCTGGTAATTATCCGTCATCTCAAGCACCAGCACGATTGCGGTCAACGGCGCGCGCAGTGAAGCCGCCAGCAGCGCCCCCATTCCGGCAATCGCAAAAGTCCCCATATCAAGGTGATAAGCCGGGAACCAGGCCGCACAGGCCGTACCGAAAGCCGTGCCTAACAGCGTGCCCAGCGCCAGCATTGGGGCAAAAATACCCCCCGGCGCGCCGGAGGAAAAACACAGCAGCGTCGTGATAACGCGAGCCACAAACAGGAACAGCAGCATGCCGATGGTGTAGTTCCCCATCGCCGCAATTGGGATCAGGCTAAACCCGCCGCCGGACGCCGCCTGCTGAATAAGCCCCAGCACGCCGCAAAGTCCACCGATGAGGCCGCCAATCAGCACCCATTTCTTAATATTGCCGCCGTGGATGCGCTGGAACATATCCTGAGCGCCAATCACCAGCCGGTTAAATACCACGCCGACAATGCCAAAGATCATGCCGAGAATCAGGTACAGCCACAGCGTGTTGACCGGCGCATCCGCCAGTTTGCCGACCTGAATCACCGTCGTTTCGGTATTAAAGATACGGAACACGATGCTCGACATAATCACGCCGATAAACACCGCTTTTATCGAAATCAGGTTGTAGCGGAACTGGCTACGCATCTCTTCGATGATAAACAGAATCCCGGCAAGAGGCGCATTAAACGCGGCGGACAAGCCTGCGGCTGCGCCGGTCGCCAGCAGCGAGTGCCGGGCTTCTGCGCCTTTCATGCGAAAAATGTCGGTGACCATTCGCCCTATATTACCGCCGAGCTGTACCGTTGGCCCTTCCCGCCCCAGCACCATTCCTGCACCAAGCGTGCCCATCCCGCCGATGAATTTCACCGGGATCACGCGCCACCAGCGCACCGGCCGCAAATCTTCCAGTGCACCTTCTATTTCAGGAATCCCCGAACCACCGGCCTCCGGCGCAAAGCGACGCACCAGAAAATACCCCACCATCGCCAGCAGCGCGGAGCTGATAAACGCCAGCGGCCACACCAGCCAGGCGCTGTCAGCAACCTGCGCCAACATACCGATACGGTGCTGCAGCACCCAGTTGACCGATTTCTCAAACGCCACGCCGACCAGGCCCGCCAGGGTTCCCACGATGGCAGCCATCAATAGAATCATTAGCGGCATTTTATCCTGGCCAATCAGGCGACGCAGAATAGCGCCGCGACGCTGGCTTACGCTTTGCGCCGGGTCGAGAGAATCATGGGCTAAATTCATGGGTTCAAACCGTTTAGTCATACAAATAAGGCGGGCATTTTACCCACAGAACACACCTTCGTCTTATTAAATTCCCTAATAAACCGTAACGTTTGATTTGGGCAAATATTTCAACGCAGCGCAGGTTTCACATAGAATAGCCCGCTGTCACCATTTCCACGAATCAGGAGCCGATTCATGAGTAAGTCTGAAAACCTGTACGCCGCAGCCCGCCAGGTCATTCCCGGCGGCGTTAACTCACCGGTACGCGCCTTTACCGGCGTGGGCGGTGTGCCACTGTTTATCGAGCGTGCGGACGGGGCTTACCTGTATGACGCGGACGGTAAAGCCTATATTGATTACGTCGGCTCGTGGGGCCCAATGGTGCTCGGCCACAACCATCCGGCGATCCGCAATGCGGTCATCGAAGCCGTTGAGCGCGGTCTGAGCTTTGGGGCGCCAACCGAAATGGAAGTGAAAATGGCGGAGCTGGTTTGCGAACTGGTTCCGACCATGGATATGGTTCGTATGGTGAACTCCGGTACCGAAGCCACCATGAGCGCCATCCGCCTGGCTCGCGGCTACACCGGCCGCGATAAAATCATCAAGTTCGAAGGCTGCTATCACGGCCACGCGGACTGCCTGCTGGTGAAAGCCGGATCCGGCGCGCTGACACTCGGCCAGCCAAACTCGCCGGGCGTACCGGCAGACTTTGCGAAACACACGCTGACCTGCACCTACAACGATCTGGTCTCCGTCCGCGAAGCCTTTGAGCAATATCCGCAGGATGTGGCCTGTATCATCGTTGAGCCGGTTGCCGGCAACATGAACTGCATTCCGCCTCACGCAGACTTCCTGCCGGGCCTGCGTGCGCTGTGCGACGAATTCGGCGCATTGCTGATTATCGATGAAGTTATGACCGGCTTCCGCGTGGCGCTGGCTGGCGCTCAGTCTTACTATGACGTCGAGCCAGACCTGACCTGCCTCGGCAAAATCATCGGCGGCGGGATGCCGGTAGGTGCCTTCGGCGGCCGCCGTGAAATCATGGACGCGCTGGCGCCAACCGGCCCGGTTTACCAGGCGGGTACGCTTTCCGGCAACCCAATTGCGATGGCGGCTGGCTTCGCCTGCCTGACCGAAGTCTCTCAGCCTGGCGTCCATCAGACTCTGACCGAACTGACGGAAATGCTGGCTACCGGCCTGCTTAAGGCGGCAAAAGCAGAAAACATCCCGCTGGTGGTGAATAACGTCGGCGGCATGTTCGGCCTGTTCTTCACCGATGCAGAAACAGTGACCGGCTATAAAGACGTGGTGGCGTGCGACGTGGAGCGCTTCAAGCGCTTCTTCCACCTGATGCTGCAAGAAGGCGTTTACCTGGCACCGTCCGCGTTTGAGGCGGGCTTTATGTCAGTGGCTCATAGCAAAGAAGATATTCAGAGAACCATCGACGCGGCGCGCCGCGTGTTTGCAAAACTGTAATATCTACCCTCACCCGGCCCCTTTGGGGATAAAGCCGGGTGAGGCGTTACCGCCCCTGCTTTCTCAGCAGATACACAAAGTAAGGCGCACCGATAAACGTCGCCAGCAGCCCCGCCGGAACCTGATTCGGGAACAGAATCATCCTGCCGCACCAGTCAGCCAGAATCATCAACATCCCCCCCAAAATCCCGGCAATCACTATCTGCGGCATCGCCCTGCGGAACCCAAGCATGCGAGCAATATGTGGTGCCATCAGTCCGACAAAGCTTAATGGGCCCACGATTAACGTTGCCGTGGCGGTCAGCGTTGCAGCCAGTAACAACAGCGCAAAACGCGATGGCGTTAATGCCATACCAACCGCTCTCGCCGTCGCGCCACCCAGCGGCAAAATCACCAGCCAGCGGCGGAACAGCGGCGTTATCGCCAGCAGGATAGCCATAACCACCAGCGTTCTTACCGCCTGATCTCCGGTAACGTTATAGGTCGAACCTGAGATCCAGGTCAGCAGCGTCGCCATACGCGGATCGCCGCTTGCCATCAACATCATCAATAACATGGTAAATGCGGTGCTGAGCGCCATCCCCGCCAGCAACATACGCTGCGGCGAGAAGCCTCCACGCCCGGCAGCAAGCATGATAATCAGTAACGTCACCGCCGCGCCAAGACTGCCTGCAGGCAGAAGCCAGACAAAGGCGTTTCCAGGCACGATAAACAGCATAAGTACGACGCCGAACGCCGCGCCGGAGCTAATCCCCAGCACTTCCGGGCTTGCCATCGCATTGCCGGTTAACCGCTGGATCAGGCAGCCTGCAACCGCCAGCATCACGCCTGCGGTCAGAGCAGCCATAACTCGCGGCCAGCGCCACGGCAGCACGTCATCAAAGAGCGCGCCGCTCAGCCAGCGCCAGCCATGAGCATCGCGCCCCAGAGCCAGCGCGGCGGTAATCACCAGCAGCAGAACGCCAAGGCTTATTACAACCCACAGCAGAACGCGCTGACGTTCGGCCTGCACGTGGTCTCCTGCGCTCATTGACGGCGCACCGCTGGTACGCAGGCGCGGCAGCAGCCACAGCAGAATAGGCGCGCCGATGAGCGCGGTAATGGTGCCGGTAGAAACCTCACCCCACACGCTGGAGAGCCAGACCACAACCTGGTCAGAAAGCCAGAGGATCAGCGCGCCAATCACCGGGGCCAGGAATAAACGAGCCGCCAGGCGACGAGCGCCTAACATTTTTGCCAGCAGAGGCGCGAATAGCCCGATAAAACCGACAATACCGACCGCGTTAACCAGCTGGGCGCTGAGAACAATCGCCAGCGCCAGCGTTGCCAGCCGTACCAGAGAAAGCGCCAGGCCGAGGTTACGGGCTACGCCATCGTCCAGCCCCATCAGCGTTAACGGGCGCAGCAGCAACAGCGTTAGCAGCAGGCCGCCCAGCAAACGTGGCCACAGGCTTTCTACGCTGCTCCAGTCCTGCTGGTTGAGCGAGCCGGTACTCCACAGGAACATATTCTGCAGCTGATCGTGGTGGAAGATAGCCAGCAGCTGGTTGACCGCGCCGCAGTAAAGGCTCAGTACCAGGCCCGCAAGAATAAGCGTGACCGGCGACATGCGCTTGCCCCAGGCAACGCCGAAGACCAGCAGGCCAACCGCTGCCGCGCCAATCAGCGCCGCAAACGGCTGGGCCGTCTGAGGTAGCACCCAGAGCGTGGCGACAGTGACGCCAAGCTGAGCGCCGCTGGCTACGCCAAGCGTGGTCGGTTCCGCCAGCGGGTTACGCAGCACCTGCTGGAATAACACACCGACGAGCCCCAGCCCGGCACCGACCAGCAGCGATATTGCCAGGCGCGGCAGCAGGCTGAAGTGAAAGAGCATCTGTTGAATATTGTCGATATCCGGCGCGACAAAGGCACTACTCCATTGCCCGGAAGGCAGCACGCCGCTCATGTTATGCAGCGTCAGCCAGAACGCACAGACAAACAGCCCCAGCAGCAGGCCGGCAGGGAAAATCACGTGACGTCTATTCATGCCAGGTTCCTCAGGCCGTCATCCAGCACGCGGGCAAAGTGCATCGCCGACATCGTCGTGCCATAGAGCCAGACGGCGGGAACCTGCTGGAAACGGTTCTGGCGGATAAACGGCATCGCTTTCCACAGAGGCGTCGCGGCAACCTGGCGGGCTATCGCTTCGTTTTTATGGTCAAAGCACAGCACATCGGCGTCTTTGATCGCCGCCAGGCGCTCAATCCCCACCACCGCGGTTCCCCAGAAGTTGGTCTGTTCCTGCCAGGCATTCGTCACCCCCAGCAGATCCATCACCTGTTCGAATAAGCTGTGCTTGCCCACCACCAGCGCATGGCGGTTATCCAAAAATGACATCAGCAGCACCGGACGGCTACCGCGAGCGGCAAAGCGGGGCTTCATGCTGGCAATAAACGCATCAAACTCGGCCAGATGGTTACTGGCAGCCTGCTGCATGCCCAGCGTGTCGCCCAGCTGAATTAACGATTTACGTGCAATATCCAGCGGCTTGCCGGAACCGTCGTTAAAATTGAAACCCAGTCCGGGCGCAATGCGGGTGATTTTCTCCGGCGAAGGTCCGTAGCCAGCAGAATAGAGAATTAAAGAGGGTTTTAGCTGCGCCATCAGCTCAAGGTTAGGCTCGGTGCGCAGGCCAACGTCCACCACGCCTTCCGGCAGCTTAGGTTCGTTAACCCAGATTTGGTAATTAGGAATATCGGCGACGGCCATTGGCGTGACGCCGAGCGCCATCATCAGCTCAACGGGCAGCCACTCCAGGGCGATGATGCGTTTTGCATCCGGCACCGCCGCCTGCGCCGCTGGAAGCCTCAGCAGCAGCGGTGAAAGCGCCATCGCCGCCAGAAGGCGGCGACGGGTCAAAAGAAAGTCATTCATACGGCTCATCAATAAACAAAACTTACCGGCGCAGCCCCCGCCGGGTGCGGCAGGATGCCCATCGGAATACCGTAGATGTGTTCCAGCGTATCGCTTTGCATCAGCGCCTCTGGCGTACCCTGGGCGATCATTTCCCCACCGCGTAGCGCCACAAGGTTATCGCAATAGCGTGCGGCCATATTGATATCGTGCAAAACGGCAACCACCGTCAGGCCGCGCTCCTGGCTCAGGCGATGAATCAGCGCCAGCACGTCCACCTGATGGGCAATATCCAGCGCGGAGGTAGGTTCATCGAGCAATAAACAACGGCTATCCTGCGCCACCAGCATGGCAATCCACGCCCGCTGACGTTCACCGCCGGACAGGCTATCCACCAGACGATGCGCAAACGGCTTCAACCCAACCAGGCTAATTGCCTCATCGACCAGCTCGCGGTCAGCCACGCCAAAGCGCCCTAATGCCCCATGCCACGGATAGCGGCCAATCGCTACCAGCTCGCGAACCGTCATCCCCTCAGCGGCCGGAAGCTGCTGGGGAAGATAGGCGACCTGACGGGCAAAAGCTTTGCTGCTCCAGCTGTCCAGCGGCTGCGAGTTAAGCAGGATCTCACCGTCCGAGGGCTTCTGGTGGCGACCCAGCATTTTCAGCAGCGTCGATTTACCAGAACCGTTGTGACCAATCAGACCGGTCACTTTTCCCACCGGGAAGGTGATGGATAGCGGATGAAGCAACGTGCGACCGGGCACGCGGAAGGTCACATCAGTGAGGCTAAAAGTGGTGTCGGGCTGAAGGTGTTTATCCTGCATGGTAGCCATCTTAGTGAAGGGCACGGCGAACCGTGCCCGGGAGACAAGTTAGAAGCGGAAGGTCGCGGTAGCAACCACCTGACGTTCAGCGCCCCAGTAGCATGCATAGTCACGGTAGCAGCTTGAGACATACTCACGGTTGAACAGGTTGTTGACGTTCACAGCCACGGAAGAGCCAGGCAAGCCGAATCGAGCCAGATCGTACTTAACCATAGCATCGGCAACGGTATAGCTCGGCACGTTAAACGTCTCGTTCACCTGCGGGCCGGAAGCATAGAAGCTGGACGTTGCGCCGACATAACGAGCACCAGCCCCGAAGGTGAATCCACTCAGTGCGGTTTCGTGGAAGGTGTAATCAGCCCACAGGGAGGCCATGTTACGTGGCACTTCTGCCGGGCGTTTACCCTGATACAGCGTGTCATGAGTATATTCAGCATCAGTGTAGGTGTAAGAAGCGGTCAGGTTGATATTCGCGCTAACGGCGGCTTTGGCTTCGAGCTCCAGGCCACGGGAGCGAATTTCTCCCCCCCTGAACACTAAAGGCATTATCGTTAGGGTCGACAGTTAAGTTCTTGTCTTTCGTCAGATGATAAACGGCAGCGGTGACCGTGACCGGCATGTCTTTAGGTACGTATTTCACGCCAGCTTCGTACTGTTTACCTTTAGACGGATCGAATGGCTTACCTTGTTTGGTAGAGCCTGACACCGGTTCAAAGGATTCGCTGTAGCTCACGTAAGGAGAGATGCCATTATCGAACAGATAATTCAGGCCACCACGCCACGTGAATTGGTTATCGCTAACTTCAGCCAATGTTCCTGAGGAGCGCGTAAACGTAGACGTTTTAGCAAAATCATATCGGCCACCCAGCGTCAGAACGAACCGGTTCCACTCCGCCTGATCCTGCATGTAAAGTCCCGTCTGCTGCTGACGGTTAATGACTGCATAAGGGAAGTTAGTCACAACGTTCGCGTTGCCGTACTGCGGATTACTCATGCTAAGTGGGTCTGCAGAGCCATACATAGCGTCAATGTCGTTGCGCATACGCATGTAATCAACGCCGGTCAGCAGGGTATGGTCAACCGCCCCTGTGGCGAATTTAGCCTGCGCCTGAGTATCTACTGAGAAGTTATTGAGGTCTTCGTCAGAACGAACGTAGGCACGGCTAATCTGTCCTGGAGCGACATAGCCATTCCCGTAAACGGAATCATAGAGCGTGTGAATACGCGTATAGCGAAGATTCTGGCGAACGGTCCAGGTATCGTTGAACTCGTGCGCGAAGCTATAGCCAACCATTTGCTGGCGACGAGACATTTTGTTGTCTCTCTCACCTTCATTGAAATCGGTAGGCAATTTGTGAGAGCTGCCGTTGGCATCAACGTAAGGAACAACCGTGCCCTGGCGAGGAAGCCAGCCGTAATAACCCGCGTTAGGATCGCTTTGGAAGTTACTCAGGAAGGTGAAATCTGTTTTGTCATCCGGGCGCCAGCTAAAGGATGGGGCAATAGCGTAGCGGTTTGATTTGACCATTTCTTGCTGGGCATTTTCGCTGCGGCCTAAGCCAGTCAGGCGGTAGGAGAATTCACCGTTATCATCCAGCGCATCGCTGAAGTCAAAACCGGTTTGCCACAGGTTGTTAGTGCCCATCTTAAACTGAATTTCGTGCAGCGGCTCGGTAGTCGGGCGCTTGCTGACCATACTCACTACGCCGCCTGGATGGCTTTTACCATAAAGCACAGACACAGGGCCACGCAGCAGCTCAACACGTTCCAGGAAATAAGGATCCATAGAAGCTTCAGAGTAGTTATCTCCCTGCAGTTTCATGCCATCCAGATATTGGTTAGTGTTAACGGTCGAAGATGTCGTGAAACCACGAATGGAGACCACGTCATAAGTTGAAGAACTTCCGCGAGTAGAGAACACGCCAGGCGTGTAATCCAGGGCTTCTTTCACCGTCTGCGGCTGACGGGTATCCATCTCTTCGCGGGTCACCACCGAAATAGACTGCGGGGTCTTTTCAATCGGGGTATCGGTTTTGGTCGCCGTGGCGCTGCGCTTGGCGGCGATGGTTGGCGATGGACCCCATGCGCTTTCGGCCGGCACCGCGGTGGCAGAAACGGTAATTGTGTCTTCTTTTTTGGTCGTGCCGGTATCCGCCGCGAAGCTATTTGCGCTGACGGTGCCCACCGCCGCCGCCACGAAAAGGGCAAGCTTACGGACAGGGTTTTTGGCTGGCTGACCAGGGAGTGAACGCGCCATGATATTTTCTCTGGTGAAGTAGTAAATGATAACGTAAACGATAATTATTATTATGCCCGCAGGATAATAGACGAAACGTTTGCTGCATAGCAAGCGCTTCACATCCGCGCGGATACTAAGGGAATAAGAAATAACCCGATGGTTTATGAGGTGTTATTCAGGTGTGAAATTTAAGATAAGGAACGTCTTATCGCGGGCAATAAGGCGAAAAAAAACCTCTCCCGTTTCGGGGAGAGGTTTAGGTTGAAGTTAAACTTAATTACTGCCGAACATATCCTTAATCCAGCCCGCAACGCCGTCGCTTTTCTGTTCCTGAGCGGGTTGTTGCTGCTGCTGAGGCTGCTGCTGCGGTTGTTGCTGCGGCTGCTGGCCTGCTGGAGCCTGGCTGAACGGATTAGCAGACTGCTCTTCCTGCTGGCTCTGCTGGCAGAGCGCACTCGGGTTCGTCGTCCAGACCGGCAGAACGCGATCGCCACCGCCGCTGCACTGGAAGTAGCCCGCACCGTTCACGCTCATATCAACGATATCTTCCGGCTGAGTCAGATCCAGCGGGATCGGTGACTGGTTCGCCAGATAACGCTGATACAGCGACATCGCCCCGCTGGCGCCATACAGCTTGGTCGGCTGGTTGTTATCGCGGCCGACCCAGGTAATGGTCACTTCACGACCGTCAATGCCGGCAAACCAGGTATCGACGTTGTTGTTGGTGGTACCGGTTTTCCCCGCCAGGTGCAGGTTCGGGTACTTCCCGCCCAGCGCACGTCCCGTACCGCGAGCCACCACCTGCTGCATACCAAACAGCGTCAGGTAAGCCGCCTGCGCAGGCACTGCCTGTTCCGCCTGCGGGAAGCTCTGGTACAGCACGGTACCGTCTTCGGCAATCACCGAACGCAGCGCGGAGAGCGTGGCGCGGTTACCGCCGCTGGCGATAGTCTGGAACGCCTGCGCGACCTGGATAGGCGTCAGGTTCAGCGCCCCCAGGATCATCGCCGGCACCGGACTAAGCTGATCTTTTGGCACCCCAAGCTTGGTCCAGGTATCGGTAATAGCCGGTAAGCCAAGCGTCATGCCGAGGTTAACGGTCGGGACGTTCATCGAGCGCGTTAGCGCATCAACCAGCATCACCTGCCCGCTATACTGATGGTTATCGTTCTGCGGCGACCACACCTGGCCATTCGACAGCTTGATCCCAACCGGGGCATCGGCAAGCCAGGTATTCAGGCGGAATTTATCCGGCTGGCTCAGCGCCGTCAGATAAGTGGCCGGTTTTGCCAGCGAGCCAATCGAACGACGAGCCTGCAGCGCACGGTTAAAGCCGGCAAACTGAGGCTCAGCCCCGCCGACAACCGCCCGAACTTCACCGGTAAAGCGGTCAACAATGACCATTGCCGCTTCCAGATCGTTCAGCTTACGGGAAGCACGCAGCACCGGCACGCCTTCGGTCACCGCTTTTTCCGCCGCATCCTGAGACACGGAATCAAAGGTGGTGAAGATCTTCACGCCGGACAGGTCTTTCACCTTGTCGCCCAGCTTGTCCTGAAGCTCCTGACGCACCATCTGCATAAAGGCTGGCTGTGGGGAAATAACGCCCCCGCGAGGCTGCACGCCCAGAGGACGAGCGCTCAGCATGTCATACAGCTCCTGATCGATAACCTTTTGTTCCTGCAGCAGGCGCAGGACCAGGTTACGGCGTTCAAGCGCCAGCTTCGGATTACGCCACGGGTTATAGAGCGACGCGCCCTTAACCATGCCCACCAGCAGCGCCTGCTGGTCGAGGCTAAGCTCTTCCACCGGACGGCCGAAGTAATAAAGGCTTGCCAGCGGGAAGCCACGAATCTGATCGTCGCCGCTCTGGCCGAGGTACACCTCGTTCAGATACAGCTCAAGGATGCGATCTTTGTCGTAGCGGGCGTCCATGATCAGTGCCATGTAGGCTTCGTTAGCCTTACGCCACAGCGTGCGCTGGTTGCTCAGGAAGAGGTTTTTCACCAGTTGCTGAGTCAGCGTACTGCCGCCCTGCACCGCACGCCCGGCCGTCAGGTTAGCGACAACGGCGCGGCCAATGGAGTAAATGCTGATCCCGTCATGCTCATAGAAATGACGGTCTTCGGTCGCGATAAGCGTGTCTACCAGCAGATCCGGGAAACCGGAGCGCGGCACGAACAGGCGCTGCTCGCCGTTTGGCGAAGAGAGCATGGTTATCAGGCGCGGGTCGAGGCGGAAGATCCCGAAGCTGCGGTTATTATCCATGTTCTGGATAGATTCCAGGTGGCCACCGTCAAACACCAGGCGCGCGCGAATCTGCCCTTCTTTACCATCCGGGAAGTCAAACGGACGGCGAATCAGCTCGATGTTGTTCCCCTGCACGGTGAACTCGCCCGGACGCGTCATGCTCGACACCTGCCGATACTGAGTCGCTTCCAGCAGCTTCACCATCTCCGCTTTGCTGTAAGGCATATCCGGCTCAAGGTTCACCATGCGGCCGTAGACCGCCGCCGGAAGCTGCCAGACTTTGCCGTCAATACGGCTGCGGATCTGCTGATCGAGGTACACGCCGTAAATGACCAGCACCACAAAGAAGATGATCGCCAGCTTCACCAACAGCCAGAAGAAACGGCGTTTTTTCGACGGGCGGCCCGATCCTTTCCCCTTACCTTTTCCCTTACGCGGCGGCATTGGTTCCTCGTCTTCGTAGTCATCGTCTTCGTACTCGTCGTCGTAATCCTCTTCCTTGAGTCGACGACGGCTCACCTTCTCTTTCGCCGGACGCGTTGGTTTTCCTTTACGTCCAATAGGCTCGCGGTCATTCCCCGCCATGCATCTTCTCCACAAAAGTTCAGGCGCAAAGGCCCGATTCTCCGTTCTTCCGCGCAATGCGAAAGAAGAAATCTCTCAAAAAAACAGCCAGACATTCTTATCAGGAATGTCTTTTCATGTTTGCTCCCTCTCCCTTTAGGAGTGGGTTGGCGCTCTCAGGAATACTTCTTCGTGCGCCGGGTCGGCGCGGTATTCGCCGGATCGTCCGGCCAGACATGTTTTGGGTAGCGCCCCTTCATCTCTTTTTGTACTTCACGCCAGGCCCCGTTCCAGAACGCCGTTAAATCACGAGTTATCTGCAGCGGCCGCTGCGCCGGAGATAATAGCTCAAGCACCAGCGGAACGCGCCCCTCGGCAATGCAGGGCGTCTGGGCTTCACCAAAC
The DNA here is from genome assembly GCF_013386425.1 of Cedecea sp. P7760. NCBI lineage: Bacteria > Pseudomonadati > Pseudomonadota > Gammaproteobacteria > Enterobacterales > Enterobacteriaceae > Cedecea > Cedecea sp. P7760. Next base: position 56,208 of record NZ_JACARU010000011.1, read on the forward strand.
ATTTCCTGAATACGCACCGCCAGCACCGGCGGATTTTCGCTGTCGTAGCGAATCGCAATCTGGCTTCCGGTCGGCACAGTGTAATGAGTTGGCAGAGCACTATCCAGCCGTTGACGCATCGGCCAGGCAAGCAAGTTGCTTAGCGCCCGGCTAAGGTCGATATTTTTCAGCGCCCGCAGCGAGTGCACGCCGCGCATTTCCGGCAGCAGCCAGTCTTCGAGCGTTGCCAGCAGCGATTCATCGTCTACCGCCGGCCACTTCTGCTCCGGCAGCAAGCGAGCGGCACAGGCCAGGCGTAAACGCAGTTGCTGAGCCGAAACCGACCACTCGAGCAGCCCAAGCCCGCGCTCACGGATCCCGTTTAAGATCGCCTGCTGCATTTCTTCTTCTGAAGGCTTCGCTAACAGCTGGGTTTTCACCACCAGCCTGCCGATTTGCCGACGGCGATACGCTTTTAACGATCCCCGCTCTTCATCCCACTCCACCGAATCACTTTCCGTCAGCAGGTGCGGCATCCGCGCGACAAGCTCTTCAACATCCAGCGGCAGCGCAAGCAGGATACGGGCATCCGGCGACTGGCTGCCCTGCAGCAGCAGAGGGGCAATCAGCCATTCATGCCGCGTCATGGCGTCGTCCTGCTCCAGCATAGCGCCCATCCCGTTCGCCAGCTGATAGCGACCTTCAGCCCCACGCCGCCGGGCGATACGATCGGCAAATCCGCTGGCCAGCAGCGGCATAACCAGCGAGATATCCGGCTCGCCGCCTCGCCCGTTCATTCTTTTCAGTAACTGAGTGGCTCTCTGCCGCCAGTTGCCGTTCCTGCTGTCGAAAAGAGACCGCAAATCACCGCCGCCCTGAGTACGCGGCGGCTCTTCGAGGATCGCCGCAAGCCATGCGGCGGTGGCCTGCTCATCCGCCGTTTTTGCCGTCACCAGCATTGAGGCGAGGCGCGGGTCGTTGCCCATCTGCGCCATTTTTTGCCCTTGCGCGGTTAACCGATGCTGCTCGTCCACGGCGCCTAGCTGATGCAGGAGACGGCTGGCGGCCGTCAGGTTTACGTCCGGCGGAACATCAAGCCAGGTCAGCTGACGCACATCCTGACAGCCCCACTGCAGCAGCTCCAGCAGCAGGCCGGACAGATCGCTTTGTAAGATTTCCGGTTCGCTCTGCGCCGCCGCACGTTCAGCCTGTTCGGCGGCAATCAGGTGCAGACAAATACCCGGCTCCAGACGCCCGGCGCGCCCTGCCCGCTGGGTCATAGAAGCCTGGCTCACGCGCTGGGTTACCAGGCGAGTCAGCCCGGTGCGGGCATCAAAACGCGCGACGCGCTCCTGGGCCGCATCCACCACCAGGCGGATCCCTTCGATAGTCAGGCTGGTCTCAGCAATGTTAGTCGCCAGAACCACCTTACGCGTTCCCGCAGCGGCGGGCAGAATCGCCTTACGCTGCTCGCTCAGGGGCAACGCGCCGTACAGCGGGCAAAGCTGAACGTCGCTTGCCACACGCTCTCTGAGCTGCTCCTGCACGCGCTGAATTTCACCCACGCCGGGTAAAAACAGCAGCAGCGATCCGGACTCTTCACGCATCAATCCCGCCACCGCGCTCGCTACGGCTTCATCAAAGCGCTGATGCGCCGGCAGCGCCATGTAACGACGCTCAACCGGGAAAGCCCTGCCCTCGGAGGTAATGACCGGCGCATCCGGCAGGCATTGCTGCAGGCGTTGATTGTCCAGCGTCGCGGACATAATCAGGATCTTAAGGTCATCGCGCAGCCCGGCCTGCACGTCAAGCAGCAGGGCCAGGGCGAGATCGGCCTGCAGGCTTCGCTCGTGGAACTCATCGAGGATCACAAGCCCAATGCCGCTCAGCTCGGGATCCTGTTGGATCAGCCGCGTTAAAATCCCTTCGGTAACGACCTCAAGGCGAGTATTCGGCCCCACGCAACTGTCGGCACGCATCCGGTAACCGACGGTTTCGCCCGGTTTTTCCCCCAATAATTCGGCCAGCCTTTGAGCAACGTTGCGCGCGGCAAGGCGACGAGGTTCAAGCAGCAAAATGCGGCCTTCCAGCTTACTCTGCTGAAGGATTTGCAGCGGCAGCCAGGTAGATTTACCTGCGCCGGTAGGGGCATTGAGCAAAATTTGCGGGGCATACTCGAGCGCTTTCAGCACTTCCGGCAGTACGGCCGCAACCGGTAATGAGGACACAAACGGCTCCAAAGGGTTAACATCAGCAGTCGCGCATTGTAGCATCCCGCCAAACCATAACCGAGAGACAACCATGGCCGAGAGTCGTCGCCTGTTTTTTGCCCTGACGTTACCGTCCGAGGTTCAGCAGCAGATTATCCACTGGCGTGCAGCCGAGTTTCCGCCGGATGCTGGCCGCCCGGTCGCCGCGGCCAATCTGCACCTCACGCTGGCGTTTTTAGGGGATGTTTCCGACGAAAAGCGTCAGGCGCTTTGCCGACTCGCGGGCCGTATTCGCCAGCCTGGCTTTACCCTGCGTCTGGATGATGCCGGGCAGTGGTTACGCTCAAGCGTCGTCTGGCTGGGCCCGCGCCAGGCTCCGCGCGGCTTATTGCAGCTGGCCAATATGTTACGCTCCCAGGCCGCACGCAGCGGCTGCTACCAGTCTCCGCAGCCGTTTCATCCTCACGTCACGCTGTACCGCAGCGCCCTTCGTTCCGCCGCGCTCCCGGCGCCGGGCTTCAGCTGGCAGTTCCAGGTCAATGAGTTTTCACTGTACGAATCCCTTTTTGAACGGGGAAGAACCCGCTATCAGGTGCTAGAAAACTGGCCGCTGACTAATAAGGAAGAGTAGATGGAATTTTCACCCGCACTGCAGCCCGCCACCCTCATCAAACGCTATAAACGCTTTCTGGCTGACGTAGTAACCGCCGAGGGCGAAACCATGACGCTGCATTGCCCTAATACCGGCGCAATGACCGGCTGCGCCACTCCCGGTGATACCGTCTGGTACTCCACTTCCGCCAGCGCAACGCGTAAATACCCCCATACATGGGAGCTTACGCAGACGCAAAAGGGTGAGATAATTTGCGTCAATACGTTACGTGCGAACGCGCTGGTCAAAGAGATGCTGACGACGGTTCCTCCCGCAGAACTTACGGGCTATAGCGCGATACAGGCCGAAGTTAAATACGGTGAAGAACGCAGTCGAATTGACTTTATGTTACAAGCGAGTAACAAGGTTAACTGCTATATTGAAGTGAAATCAGTCACGTTACTTGAGCAGGATAAAGGCTATTTTCCCGATGCCGTTAGCCTGCGGGGTCAGAAGCATTTAAGAGAGTTAATGAATGTGGTTCAGCAAGGAGAGCGCGCGGTGCTACTGTTTGCGGTATTGCATTCTGCTATAAATAGCGTCTCGCCAGCCCGCCACATTGATGAAAAGTATGCGCGGCTGTTAACCGAGGCGCAGCAGTGTGGGGTTGAAATTATCGCCTGGAAGGCAGAACTTTCTGCCGAAGGGATGACTCTAACTACGCCGTTGCCTGTCTATTTATGAAAGCATCTGGTTAAGGACAGATAACGTATTGTCTTTTTTATAGTCGGGTCGTTTCGCAAATAAGCTTTTCTTCACACGGTTGTCAAGAGAGGAGTTTATATAATTGCCATCCTGAAAAGCATCTGCTATTTATAGCGGCCTGATTTTACCCCGACAGGGGACCGATAAGTGCGTGTTAAGGAGAAACAACATGCAAGAAGGGCAAAAGCGTAAAACATCGTCCCTGAGTATTCTCGCCATCGCTGGGGTGGAGCCATACCAGGAGAAAACGGGCGAAGAGTACATGAACGAAGCCCAGCTGTCGCACTTCAAGCGCATTCTTGAAGCATGGCGTAATCAGCTCATGGACGAGGTAGATCGCACCGTTTCGCATATGCAGGATGAAGCAGCTAACTTCCCGGACCCGGTTGACCGTGCGGCCCAGGAAGAAGAGTTCAGCCTCGAATTGCGTAACCGCGATCGTGAACGCAAGCTGATCAAAAAGATCGAAAAAACGCTCAAGAAAGTGGAAGACGAAGATTTCGGCTACTGCGAATCCTGCGGTGTAGAAATCGGCATTCGTCGCCTTGAAGCACGTCCGACGGCTGATTTGTGTATCGACTGCAAAACGTTGGCAGAAATCCGCGAAAAACAGATGGCCGGCTAACGGCTCTCGGAAATGCCAGACCTCTATGGCGGGAGACTCTCCCGCCATATTACTTTATTGCTCCCCGAAAACATGTCAGCTCAACTCTATATTGGCCGTTTTGCCCCTTCACCTTCCGGTGAACTGCATTTTGGCTCACTGATAGCCGCCCTCGGCAGCTACCTCCAGGCTCGCTCGCAGCAGGGCCGCTGGCTGGTACGCATCGAAGATATCGATCCTCCCCGTGAAGTCCCCGGCGCCGCCGACACCATCCTCAAACAGCTTGAGCACTATGGGCTGCACTGGGATGGCGAAGTGCTGTGGCAGTCTCAGCGCCACGACGCCTATCGCGCCGCGCTGGAGTGGCTCCAGCAGCAGGGGCTGAGCTATTACTGCACCTGCACCCGGAGCCGTATTCAGCAGATTGGCGGTTTCTACGACGGCCATTGCCGGACGTTGGGCCACGGGCCGCAAAATGCGGCGATGCGGCTGATGCAAGACAATCCGGTGCTCAGCTTCCATGACGGCCTGCGCGGGCAGCTGAATGCGGACGTTGCTCTGGCGCGGGAAGATTTCATCATTCACCGCCGCGACGGCCTGTTCGCCTATAATCTGGCTGTCGTCGTCGACGACCATTTTCAGGGCGTGACGGAAATCGTGCGCGGCGCGGACCTGATTGAGCCAACGGTAAGACAAATCTCGCTGTATCAGCAATTTGGCTGGCCCGCCCCGGGCTATATTCATCTGCCGCTGGCGCTGAATGATCAAGGCGCTAAGCTATCGAAACAGAATCACGCGCCGGCGCTGCCGCAGGGCGATCCTCGCCCTTTACTGGTAGAAGCGCTGCGCTTTTTAAATCAACAAGTAGCGGGCGACTGGCAGGATCTGACGCTGGAAAGCCTGCTCGAACAAGCCGTGGTTAACTGGTCGCTTGATAATGTGCCGGTGAATACATCATTCTCAAATGCCCCGCACTGAGCTATGATTAGCCGCTGTTTTTTTTGTCCCTATGATTGACACTGCCGAGGTGGACTATTTTTACCCGAGTCGCTAATTTTTGCCGCAAGGTGCTTAACCGCGATGACGTCGTGGTCGAGGAGAATGAAATTCTCCCGCACATTACTGTTATCCCGCGCGATCAGCACGCTATTTCCCGCAAAGATATCAGTGAAAATGCCCTCAAGGTGCTTTACCGTTTGAACAAAGCAGGCTACGAGGCTTACCTCGTCGGCGGCGGTGTCCGCGACCTGCTGCTGGGCAAAAAACCGAAAGATTTCGACGTCACCACCAGCGCGACCCCGGATCAGGTGCGTAAGCTGTTCCGTAACTGCCGCCTGGTCGGCCGCCGCTTCCGTCTGGCTCACGTGATGTTTGGGCCGGAGATCATCGAAGTGGCCACCTTCCGTGGTCACCATGAAGAACAGCAGTCCGACGACCGTCAGACCTCGCAGCGCGGCCAGAACGGTATGCTGCTGCGTGACAACATCTTTGGTTCTATCGAAGAAGATGCCCAGCGTCGCGACTTTACCATCAACAGCCTTTACTACAGCGTGGCCGATTTCTCGGTACGCGACTACGTCGGCGGGCTGAACGACCTGAACAAAGGCATCATCCGCCTGATTGGCGATCCGGAAACGCGCTACCGCGAAGACCCGGTTCGTATGCTGCGTGCAGTGCGCTTTGCCGCCAAGCTGAACATGACTATCAGCCCGGAAAGCGGCGAGCCGATTCCTCGCCTGGCGACGCTGCTTAACGATGTGCCAGCGGCGCGCTTATTTGAAGAGTCGCTCAAACTCCTGCAGGCCGGGTATGGTTTTGAAACTTACCAGCTACTGCGTGAGTATCAGCTGTTCCAGCCGCTGTTCCCAATCATCTCCCGCTATTTTACCGAGCAGGGCGACAGCCCAATGGAGCGCATCATTGCGCTGGTGCTGAAGAATACCGATAACCGCATTCACAACGATATGCGCGTGAATCCGGCGTTCCTGTTCGCGGCAATGTTCTGGTATCCGCAGCTGGAAATGGCGCAGAAAATAGCCCAGGAAAGCGGCCTCGCCTACTACGATGCCTTTGCGCTGGCGATGAATGAAGTGCTGGATGAAGCCTGCCGTGCGCTGGCGATCCCAAAACGCATCACCACGCTGGTACGTGATATCTGGGGCCTGCAGCTTCGTCTGTCGCGCCGTCAGGGCAAACGCGCCTGGAAGCTTATGGAGCATCCTAAATTCCGTGCGTCTTACGATCTGCTGGCGCTGCGTGCAGAGGTTGAGAACAACCAGGAACTGCTGCGACTGACCAAATGGTGGGGCGAATTCCAGGTGGCGGCACCGCCAATGCAAAAAGATATGCTGAACGATCTTGGCGATGAACCCGCCGCGCGCCGCCGGACGCGTCGCCCGCGCAAACGTGCGCCACGCCGCGAAGGCAGCGCATGACCCTCGCGTATATCGCGCTGGGCAGTAACCAGGCGTCACCGCTGGAGCAGGTTTCTTCAGCTCTTGACGCCCTTGCCGCCATTCCACAAAGCCGAATGGTGGCAACTTCTTCGTTTTACCGCACTCCCCCGCTGGGCCCGCAGGATCAGCCAGATTATCTGAATGCTGCCGTGGTACTTGATACCGACCTGTCCGCCGAAGCCCTGTTAGACCATACTCAACGTATCGAACTTGAACATGGCCGCGTTCGCAAAGAAGATCGCTGGGGACCGCGTACGTTAGATCTCGATCTTATGCTGTTTGGCGATGAGGTGATGCACACCGACCGTCTGACCGTGCCCCATTACGATATGAAGAACCGTGCGTTTATGCTGGTTCCGCTACTGGAAATAGCACCTGAATGCCGCTTTCCTGACGGGCAATCTGTTGCTGAGATACTGGTTCGCCTCTCTCAGGAGGGTATCACCCGCTGGTAAACAGCGCGCCCGTATCCTGTTCAAACCTTTCTCCGGGGATGATGATGAAACCCACTACCACCTCCACCCTGCGTAAGCTCAAGCAGGACAAAAAGAAATTCGCCACCCTTACCGCCTATGACTTTAGCTTCGCCAGGCTGTTTGCTGACGAAGGCATTGGCGTATTGCTGGTTGGCGATTCACTGGGCATGACGGTTCAGGGCCACGACTCCACGCTGCCGGTCACGGTGGAAGACATTGCCTACCACACCCGTGCGGTTCGCCGCGGTGCACCAAATTGCCTGCTGCTGGCCGATCTGCCGTTCATGGCCTACGCCACGCCGGAGCAGGCATTTGCCAATTCCGCAGAGGTGATGCGCGCCGGGGCCAACATGGTGAAAATCGAGGGCGGACGCTGGCTGGCTGAGACGGTGAAAATGCTGACCGAACGCGCTGTCCCGGTCTGTGGCCACCTTGGACTCACCCCGCAGTCAGTAAACATTTTCGGCGGTTATAAAGTGCAGGGCCGCGACGAACAGGCGGCTCAAACGCTGCTGGACGACGCCCTGGCGCTGGAAGCTGCTGGTGCCCAGCTGTTGGTGCTGGAATGCGTGCCGGTGGAACTGGCAAAACGCGTTACCGAAGCCCTTTCTATCCCGGTGATTGGCATTGGCGCGGGCAACGTCACGGACGGGCAAATTCTGGTGATGCATGATGCCTTCGGGATAACCGGCGGCCACATTCCTAAATTTGCGAAGAATTTCCTTGCTGAGACCGGTGATATTCGTGCCGCGGTGCGCCAGTACATTAATGAAGTCGAGTCCGGCAGCTATCCGGACAACGAACACAGTTTCTACTGACAGGAGATAGGTTGTGCTGATTATCGAAACGTTACCGCTGCTGCGTCAGCAGATTCGCCGCTGGCGCCAGGAAGGCAAGCGCATCGCCCTGGTGCCGACGATGGGCAACCTGCACGATGGACATATGACGCTGGTTGAAGAAGCCAAAGCCGTTGCCGATGTGGTAGTGGTCAGTATTTTCGTCAATCCGATGCAGTTTGACAGACCGGACGATTTAGCCCGCTACCCGCGCACGCTGCAGGAAGACTGCGAGAAGCTGAACCGCCGCAAGGTGGATATGGTCTTCGCGCCTGCGCCGGTGGATGTTTATCCGCAGGGCCTCGACACGCAAACCTTTGTGGATGTGCCGGGGATCTCCACCATGCTGGAAGGTGCCAGTCGTCCTGGGCATTTCCGTGGCGTGTCCACCATCGTCAGCAAGCTGTTCAACCTGGTTCAGCCCGACGTTGCCTGCTTCGGCCAGAAGGATTATCAGCAGCTGGCGCTGATCCGTAAGATGGTTGCCGATATGGGCTATGACATTGAGATCGTCGGCGTGCCTACCGTGCGCGCTAAAGACGGCCTGGCGCTCAGCTCCCGCAATGGTTATCTGACCGCCGACCAGCGTAAAATCGCCCCAGGCTTAAGCAAAGTAATGAACAATCTTGCCGACAAGCTGCGCAGCGGCGATCGTGATACCGAAGAGATGTTGATCCTTGCGGCGACCGAACTAAACGAAAAAGGCTTCCGTTCAGACGACCTGCAAATCCGTGACGCAGACACGCTTCTGGAGCTATCGCCAGAAAGCAAAAGCGCGGTGATCCTGATGGCAGCCTGGCTTGGTCAGGCGCGACTGATTGATAACGTTACCGTCGATTTGGCGCAGTAGACAGCCTAAATAAAAAGGGCAATACTGCCTCGAATATCCACTGCGCTGAGGATCTCAGCGCTTTTTAAGCCCAGTAACAAAGGTTCAAGTTTATGATTCGCACCATGCTGCAAGGCAAGTTACACCGCGTCAAAGTGACTCAGGCGGACTTGCATTACGAAGGCTCCTGCGCCATCGATCAGGACTTCCTTGAGGCGGCAGGCATTCTGGAATATGAAGCCATCGACATCTACAACGTCACCAACGGGAAGCGTTTCTCTACCTACGCTATCGCCGGTGAACGTGGCTCTAAAATCATCTCCGTTAACGGCGCGGCGGCACACTGTGCTGACGTCGGTGACATTCTGATTATCGCCAGCTACGTCACCATGCCGGACGAACAGGCACGCAGCTGGCAGCCAAAAGTAGCCTACTTTGACGGTGAGAATGAGATGAAACGTCTCGCGAAAGCGGTGCCGGTTCAGGTAGCGTAATCATCACCCTACCCTCTCCCACTTGGGAGAGGGTATCGAACGACCCCACTTTAGCTCACGCCTCAGGCTGATTGGTAATCGTCCTCGACATCGTCTCCAGCGAATCCGTCCTCATAATATAAAGCCGCTTCAGCAAGAACGGGTTATCGCCCGGCTTCACCTTGCCACGCACCGTCGTAACCGCCATATGGAAACCTGCGTCATTCGCCGCTTTCACCGCGGTATCGTTATAGCCGCCAAACGGATAGGACAGGTAAAGCACGTGCGGATTGAACTGCGACAGCGCGCGGCGCGAGTGCTCAAAATCAAACAGAATATTGTGATAACTGCGGCTCAGAAGGATCGGGCGGCGATAGTTATCGACACGGTGCAGGAAATGGGTATGCGACTGGATATCAAAGACACTTTGGATCGCTTCCAGCTCGGAAATGCTCATAAACTGTAGCGATTTTGGGTTCCACGGCTGCGGATGGCGCTTGATCCGTGACGAGATAATGTAAGCCGTCGCTTTGAAGTCGTACTGCTTGAGAATCGGAAACGCGTAGCGATAAACCGACTTCAGCCCGTCATCAAAGGTGATGACCACCGAACGAGCCGGAAGGTTCATGCGGTTACGCACATAGCCTTCAAGCTGGTACATCGTCAGCGTGGTGTAGCCCATATCGCGTAGCCAGGTCATCTGGTTGCTGAAGGCGACCACCGAAGTCGTGGTGGAGGTGTGGCGGAAACGGGTATTTTCCTCATCACGCAGAATATGATGATAGGTCAGGACCGGAATGCCGTTATCGGGCTGTGCGTCCAGGCTGCTGACGTAGCCCAGGCGGTTGCCGATGCGAATCTGATACCAGGTCTGGTTCAGGCGATCTTTCAGCTTGCCGATGATCGGGTAGCGAAGATTATCCGCCAGGGTGCCAAACACCGCTGAAGAGGTGACGGGCTCGTTATAGATAGCCACATCGCGGAAGGTGATCAGGTTTTGGTTACTCAACGGCTTATTCAGATCGCCCAGCCGGTCTTCCACCCGCTGCTTACCTTTTACCGGGCCAAGATGCGCCTTGTCGATAAACCCGGTACCGAAGCCAAAGTTAAACTCATAATAATCCGCCACCGTCGGCACAACGGCCAGGATCTGGCCCTGCCCAATTCTGCCGACGGAAATCACGCTATCCCCAACCTGCGCCCAGATATCGGCGTCTTCGGTAGTTTGCATATATTGGGCGGGCGTGTCGTGGCTACTGAGCAGGCTGGCCTGGGCGGTACCGATGCTGATGACCAGCATGACGCAATAAACGAGGCGAGTTAACATGGCAAATTAGTCAGTTTTTTGTCGGGAAGACGGAAGGAATTCATTATTTTAGCAAAAGTTAGGTGAATACCAACCTGAATAGATAAATACCCTCAATATCTGTGCAGCAATACGAAGGGCGGATTCTTTTGCTGCTGGTGCCAGAGGCTGGTTACCCCTTCCCCACCTTGCTCCACAATGAGCTGGCGAAACGCCTCGCTGGTGACGTTTTCACGCTGTTCCAGCATGGCTAACAGCAGCGGAAGCGTCACGCCGGAGATGACTTCGCAGTGCTCATGCTTATGGTTCATCAGCGCTGCAGTCCGATACGGCGCTTCACCGGTAATGTCGGTCAGAAAGATGACGCCGTCGCCCGAGTCGCAATGGTGGAGCGCATCGCACATCATCCGGCTCAGCATATTGGTGCTTAATCCTTCCCAGAAATTAACCGCACTGCACTGCGGCTGCGGACCAAAACGCAGCTCGATGGCATCCAGCATCTTTTGTGCGTAGTCGTCGTGTCCGGCAATGACCCAACCCAGCATAAAGCATCTCCTGTTAATGGAGCGACAGTGTGCCAGAACGTCGAATAAGTAGCCTGATGCGCATCAATATGGAGTAAAAAAATCCCCCTAAAGAGGGGGATTCAGACTGGTGACAAACCGCTGGCGAAAAGAAAAACTCCAGACGGCTCGTTACAAATAGGAAAATCAATTCATTGATTTTCGGCTGATAACCACAAAGAGGGAAAAACCACGCTTTTTCCCTCTTTGTTAGCAACGTCAAATCCCCCTAAAGAGGGGGATTCAGAAGAGAAAATCAGGTACGCAGACCGCGACCGCGCTGGATGAGGTACCAGCACAGCAGGTAGAACACGACGATAAAGATGGCCAGCACTCCAACGGTGGTCACCAGCGGCACATCGGTAATGCCCAGGAAACCAAAGCGGAAGCCGCTGATCATATAAACAATCGGGTTCAGGTGCGACAGCGCCTGCCAGAACGGCGGCAGCAGGGTCAGGGAGTAAAACACCCCACCCAGATAGGTCAGCGGCGTCAGCACGAAGGTCGGGATCAGGCTGATGTCATCAAAGGTTTTGGCGAAGACCGCGTTCAGCAGGCCGGCCAGCGAGAATAATACCGCCGTCAGTACCAGCGTCAGCGCCACGAACAGCCAGGAATGCACCTGGAACGGCACGAAGAACAGCGACACCGCCGTCACCAGCACGCCCACACACAGCCCGCGCGCGACGCCGCCGCCGACATAACCCGCGATAATCACGTGCGTCGGCACCGGCGCCACCAGCAGCTCTTCAATGTTGCGCTGGAACTTGGCGCTAAAGAATGACGAAGCGACGTTGGCGTAAGCGTTGGTGATCACCGCCATCATGATCAGGCCCGGTACGATAAACTGCATATAGGTGAAGCCGTGCATTTCGCCGATACGCGAACCAATCAGGTTGCCGAAGATAATGAAGTACAGGGTCATGGTGATGACCGGCGGAACCAGCGTCTGGATCCAGATACGGGCGAAGCGGTGAACCTCTTTGGTCCAAATGCTTTTCAGCGCCACCCAGTACAGCTGCATCATGACCGATCCCCTTGTTTACCGTTTACCAGCGTCACGAACAGCTCTTCGAGACGGTTAGCTTTGTTACGCATACTTTGCACCTGGATACCCTGCGCGCTGAGCTGGCTGAACACGCTGTTAATCCCCTGCTCCCGCAGTACTTCCACCTCAAGCGTGGAGGTGTCTACCAGGCGATACTGATAGCCATCCAGCTTAGGCAGTGGGCTCTTCGGCGCCAGATCCAGGATAAAGGTTTCTGATTTCAGCTTGGAAAGCAGAGACTTCATGGAAGTGTTCTCTACCAGTTCACCGCGCTGGATAATGCCGATGTTGCGGCACAGCATTTCGGCCTCTTCCAGATAGTGGGTGGTCAGAATAATGGTGGTGCCTTTATCGTTAAGATCTTTCAGGAACCCCCACATTGAGCGGCGAAGTTCAATGTCTACGCCAGCGGTTGGTTCATCCAGAATCAGCAGCTTTGGCTCGTGCATCAGCGCGCGAGCAATCATCAGGCGGCGCTTCATCCCACCGGAAAGCATACGGGCACGTTCGTTGCGTTTTTCCCACAGATCGAGCTGTTTTAAATACTTTTCACTACGCGCTATCGCTTCGCTGCGCTCAACGCCGTAGTAGCCCGCCTGATGCACGACTATCTGCTGCACCGTCTCAAACGGGTTGAAGTTGAATTCCTGCGGGACCAGGCCGAGCTGGCGCTTGGCGTTAACCACGTCTTTTTGCAGGTCGTAACCAAACACCCGCACGCGGCCGGAGGTTTTATTCACCAGCGAGCTGATGATGCCGATAGTGGTGGATTTGCCCGCACCGTTAGGGCCGAGCAGCGCATAAAAATCGCCCGCCTCAACACGAAGATCTATGCCGCGCAGCGCCTGGACGCCACCGTGATAGGTTTTCGTTAACTGTTCCAGTTCCAATGCAATTGTCATGGATATTCGCTTACCTTATTCGGTACTTGTTTGAAAATTCGTTGAGTTACCCTATATTACCCCATCGCACTTCTCGGGTGACAGGCGTTAACCTCACATGAAAGATATTGATTCCCTTATCAGCAATAATGAACTTTGGTCAAAAATGCTGGTTGAGGAAGACCCCGGTTTCTTCGAAAGGCTTGCCCAGGCACAAAAACCCCGCTTTCTCTGGATTGGCTGCTCCGACAGCCGCGTTCCCGCTGAACGCCTTACCGGCCTGGAACCAGGCGAACTCTTCGTTCACCGCAACGTGGCAAACCTGGTTGTTCATACCGACCTGAACTGCCTTTCCGTTGTGCAGTACGCCGTAGACGTGCTTGAAGTTGAGCACATTATTATTTGCGGTCACTACGGATGCGGCGGCGTGCAGGCTGCGGTAGAGAACCCGGAGCTGGGCTTAATTAACAACTGGCTGCTGCACATTCGCGACCTGTGGTTCAAGCATAGTTCGCTCTTAGGGGAACTGGCACCGGAACAGCGGATGGATACGCTCTGTGAACTGAACGTCATGGAGCAGGTGTACAACATCGGCCATTCCACCATCATGCAGTCTGCCTGGAAACGCGGCCAGAAAGTCACGGTTCACGGCTGGGTCTATGGGATTCACGACGGACGCCTGCGCGACCTCGAAGTGACGGCCACCAGCCGTGAGTCGCTTGAGCAGGGTTACCGCAGCGGGATTTCCAATCTGAAAAATACCCACCATAGCCACCGGAATCGCGCAGCTTCGCAGTAATCCCGGCAAAAGTGGATAGCAAAAAGGGCCCTTAAGGCCCTTTTTTGTTAGCTAGCGACTTTTACTCGTCGAGCATAACCACTTTGCCGACGAACGGCAGGTGGCGATAGCGCTGGGCGTAGTCGATGCCGTAGCCCACCACGAACTCGTCCGGAATAGAGAAACCAACGTATTCAACGTTAACGTTCACTTCGCGGCGGGTTGGTTTGTCCAGCAGCGTACAAATGGCCAGAGATTTTGGCTCGCGCAGGCTCAGGATTTCACGCACTTTGCTCAGGGTATTGCCGGAGTCGATAATGTCTTCGACGATCAGCACGTCTTTCCCGCGAATGTCTTCATCCAGGTCTTTGAGGATTTTTACGTCACGAGTGGTGGACATGCCGCTGCCGTAGCTGGAGGCGGTCATAAAATCGACTTCGTGGGATACCTGCACTTCACGGCACAGATCCGCCATAAACATAAATGAACCGCGCAGCAGACCTACCAGCACCATATCACTGCCGCTGTCGCGATAGTGTTCGGTGATTTGACGACCCAGTTCAGCAACACGGGCTTTGATCTCCGCTTCCGGGATCATCACTTCAACAGTATGTTTCATATATCTAACCATATGATTTAAAAACAAATCATTTAATGCTGGTGAACCTGCAGCCAACACAAAATATTGAGGCGAGGAGTATACCAGCAAATGGCCTTCACATCCGCACTTCAAAAAAAAGCCATAAATGTGACAACCATCACACTTGTTAATAACTATAATTAAATGCTATCAAACCTTTATGAGTGTGATAATTGTGAATACAAATAAAACCGGATCGCAACTATTTGTGACCCTCTCAGCCCTCTTTGCCGTTCTTTGCGGGCTCTATTTACTTTTTGGCGGGATATGGTTAGTGGCTATCGGCGGGTCGTGGTATTACCCGATCGCCGGCCTGGTGATGCTCGGCGTCGCCTGGCTGCTGTGGAAAAGCAAAGCCTCTGCGCTTTGGCTCTACGCAGCCCTGCTACTGTGTACTATGGCCTGGGGCGTCTGGGAAGTCGGCTTCGACTTCTGGGCGCTGACGCCACGCTGCGACGTGCTGGTGTTCTTCGGCGTCTGGCTTCTGCTGCCGTTTGTGTCTCGCCGCCTGGTAATTCCAGCAAGCGGCGCGGCGGCATCGCTGGTGGTTTCCCTGTTGATTACCGCCGTTGTGCTGGTCTGGGCGGGCTTTAACGACCCGCAAGAGATCAACGGTACGCTGCAGTTGGATAACACCGCCGCTGCCGCCGGGTCTTCAATTCCTGATGCCGACTGGCCAGCTTATGGCCGCAATCAGGAAGGGCAGCGTTTCTCTCCGCTCAAGCAGATCACCACCCAAAACGTGGGCCAGCTGAAGGAAGCCTGGCGCTTCCAGACCGGCGACGTGAAGCGTGCTACCGACCCGGGCGAAATCACCAACGAAGTCACCCCGATCAAAATTCGGGACATGCTTTACCTGTGTACCGCGCACCAGCAGCTGTTCGCGCTGGATGCGTCTACCGGGAAAGAGAAGTGGAAGTTTGACCCTCAGTTAAATACCGATCCTTCGTTCCAGCACGTGACCTGCCGGGGAGTTTCTTACCACGAGGCCACCGCAGACAACGCCTCTGCGGACGTTGTGGCCGACTGTCCTCGCCGCATTATTCTGCCGGTGAACGACGGTCGCTTGTTTGCTCTTAATGCCGACACCGGCAAGCTGTGTGAGAGCTTTGCGAACAAAGGCATCCTGAACCTGCAAACCAATCAGCCGGTGACCACGCCAGGGATGTATGAGCCGACTTCACCGCCTATCGTGACCGACAAGGTGATTGTGATTGCCGGGGCGGTGACCGATAACTTTTCCACTCGCGAACCTTCCGGCGTGATACGTGGTTTTGACGTTAACACCGGTAAACTGCTGTGGGCGTTTGACCCAGGCGCGAAAGATCCAAACGCTATCCCGGATGACGGGCATCATTACACGCTGAACTCCCCGAACTCGTGGGCTCCGGCGGCTTATGACGCAAAACTGGATCTGGTTTATCTGCCGATGGGCGTGACTACGCCGGACATCTGGGGCGGCAACCGCACGCCTGAGCAGGAGCGTTACGCCAGCAGCATTGTGGCGCTGAATGCCACCACCGGTAAGCTGGCCTGGTCCTATCAGACCGTACACCACGACCTGTGGGATATGGACATGCCTGCCCAGCCAACCCTTGCCGACATCACCGACAAGAGCGGCAATAAGGTTCCGGTAGTTTACGCTCCGGCCAAAACCGGCAATATCTTCGTGCTGGATCGTCGCGACGGTAAGTTAGTGGTTCCTGCGCCGGAACAACCGGTCCCGCAGGGCGCCGCTAAAGGTGACCATGTTTCCCCTACTCAGCCGTTCTCCGAGCTGACCTTCCGTCCGAAGAAAGATCTGAGCGGCGCGGATATGTGGGGCGCAACCATGTTTGACCAGCTGGTGTGCCGAGTGATGTTCCACAGCATGCGCTATGAAGGCATCTTTACTCCGCCTTCAGAGAAAGGAACGCTGGTCTTCCCGGGTAACCTGGGCATGTTCGAGTGGGGCGGGATTTCCGTTGACCCGAATAACCAGGTCGCGATGACCAACCCAATGGCGCTGCCGTTCGTGTCTAAGCTGATTCCACGTGGCCCTGGCAACCCAATGGAGCCGCCAAAAGACGCCAAAGGTTCAGGCACTGAATCCGGCGTTCAGCCGCAGTACGGCGTGCCGTATGGCGTCACGCTGAACCCGTTCCTGTCGCCGCTCGGCCTGCCGTGTAAACAACCAGCCTGGGGCTATATCTCCGGCGTTGACCTGAAAACCAACGAGATCGTGTGGAAGAAACGCATTGGTACCGTGGAAGACAGCATGCCGTTCCCAACCGGGATCCCAATGAAATTCCGCATGGGGATGCCGATGCTGGGTGGCCCAATCTCCACCGCCGGTAACGTGATGTTCATTGGCGCAACCGCAGATAATTACCTGCGCGCGTTTGATATGCGTGACGGGAAACAGCTGTGGGAAGCGCGTCTGCCGGCAGGTGGGCAGGCTACGCCGATGACGTATGAAGTTAACGGCAAGCAGTACGTGGTGATTTCCGCAGGCGGCCATGGCTCCTTCGGCACCAAGATGGGTGATTATATCGTGGCGTACGCTCTACCGGACGACGCGAAGTAACTCATTGCTGTAACGCATTGCGGGTGGCTCAGGCCACCCGCTCTTGCTTTTACGCGACGGTAAAACCGAGCATCATCCCGGTATCTTCATGCTCCAAAAGATGGCAGTGCGCCATATAGGCCGCTTCCTTCGGTGCGGCATGATCGAACTTCACCAGCACTTCGCTGCGCGCGCCTTCCACCTTCACCGTGTCTTTCCAGCCCTGACGATGTGCCGCCACCGGCCTGCCGTTCTCTGACAGAATGCGGAACTGGGTACCATGAATATGGAACGGGTGGAGCATCATGTCGCCTTCCCCTGATATCGTCCATTTCTCGTATTTCCCTTTCTGCGCGGCAAACGCCGGAGTTGCCATATCAAAGGCTTTTCCATTGATTTTGTTCGCGTTGTGGAAATCAAACCCGTGGCTCATGCCACCGTGGTTCATATTTCCCATACTGCCGTGGTCCATATTTTTCATGTTGCCATGATCCATATTGCCCATACTGCCGTGGCCGTCCATCGACATGCCTGCCATAGCCTGCATGCCGTATTTATCCATCAACGCCTGCATCCCCATCATGTCGAGCATCGGATCCATCATCAGCTGCAGCCAGCGTTCCGTCACGCCCTCCAGCGACGGTAGCGCAGGCACGTTGACCAGCTTGTCAGGCAACGTACCGGAGGCAGCGATGATCAGCGGCTGGATATGAACAATCGGCGCTGGCTTATCAAATGGCGCCACGGTCATGCCCATTTGCTTCACCGGCAGAGTGACGATATCAAATGGTTTGCCGTCACGGGTATCCACCAGCACTTCAAACCGTTCGCCCATCAGCAATTCCAGCTCGGTGACTTTTACCGGCTCGGCCAGCAGGCCGCCGTCGCTGGCAATAACATAGAGAGGACGATTATCGCTGGCGGCAATATTCAGAGAGCGGGCATTGCAGCCGTTAAGCAAGCGCAGACGCAGCCAGCCGCGCGGATTGGAATGCTGCGGATAAACGGCACCGTTGCACAATAGCGTATCGCCGAACCAGCCTACGGCCGCGCTCATGACGTCCAGCTGGTAGTCAATCTCGCCATCTTTACCGAAACGTTTGTCCTGGATAATCAGCGGAATATCATCAATTCCCCACTGCTTCGGCAGCATTAACTGAGCGCTTTCGTTATCCTCAATCAGCACCAGCCCGCCAAGCCCCATGGCAACCTGATGCCCGGTTTTGCCATGCTGATGCGGGTGGAACCAGCAGGTCGCCGCCCGCTGCTGCGGCGTAAAAGTCACGCTCCGCTTTGCACCCGCCGCGATAACGCCCTGTGGGCCGCCGTCAACCTCACCGCCGACTTCAAGCCCATGCCAGTGCACGGTAGTTTCTTCTGCCAGGTTATTATGGATATCAACCGTGACCGCTTCGCCCTGAGTCAGCCTGAGCGCCGGGCCCAGCAGCGAACCGTTGTAGCCCCAGGTTGTAGCCGTTTTACCGGCAAAAACGCTCTTTCCTGCATTAACGCTGAGACTGATGCTATTTTTAGCATCAGGGGCAAGCAAAGGCGGGACAGGCAACGCCGGACGATCGGCCGCCAGCACGGTACGGCTCCAGAGTGGCAGCGCGCTGAAAGCCCCGAGTGCCGCGGTATATTTCAAAAAATTACGGCGATGCATAGTCAGTTCCTTTCGTTGGCATACTTGGTGGCGAGCATAAACCTTTCCCTAACGGTAAGGTCAAGTTTTAAGCTCATAATAAATATCGTCGACGCCCTTTTAACTGTGTTAACGTTTCGTATCTGAGAAAAAGTGGTAGACGTGATGAAGATGGGAGTTAGGGCGTTATTACTGGGCGTATTGCTGGCTTTTTCTACCAGCAGCCTGGCGCTAAGCGAGTCTGAAGCAGAGGATATGGCCGATCTGACTGCGGTGTTTGTGTTCTTAAAAAATGATTGTGGCTACCAAAATCTCCCGAACGGCCAGATCCGACGCGCTCTGGTGTTTTTTGCCCAGCAAAATCAATGGGATCTCACTAATTACGATAGCTGGAACATGAAAGCGCTGGGTGAAGACAGCTATAAAGATTTGAGCGGTATCGCTATTCCCACTGCAACAAAATGCAAATCTCTGGCAAGGGACTCCTTAAGCCTGCTGGCCTACGTCAAGTAACCTTCCCTCTCTCGCCGATGCTGAAATGTTGACCGTGCACCCACGGTCAATGTTGGCTATCATGTTACGCCGGATTTACAACGGTGTTAACAGAGGAGGCATCCCCGATGACCCACCCAACCGTGTGGCAGGAAACGCTACATGACAAGTTTGGCCAGTACTTTGCCATCGACAACGTCCTTTACCACGAAAAAACCGACCACCAGGATCTGATCATCTTTGAAAATGCGGCTTTCGGCCGGGTGATGGCGCTGGACGGCGTGGTGCAAACCACCGAGCGCGATGAGTTTATCTACCATGAGATGATGACCCACGTTCCGCTGCTGGCGCACGGCCAGGCGGAGCACGTGCTGATTATCGGCGGCGGCGACGGCGCAATGCTGCGTGAGGTTTGCCGACATCGCGGCGTGAAGACGATAACCATGGTGGAGATCGATGCTGGCGTTGTGGCCTTCTGCCGCCAGTATTTACCGAACCATAATGCCGGCAGCTATGACGACCCGCGTTTTACGCTGGTTATCGACGACGGCGTCAACTTTGTTAACCAGACCACCCAGACCTTCGATGTGATTATCTCGGACTGCACCGATCCTATCGGGCCGGGAGAAAGCCTGTTCACCTCTGATTTTTATCAGGGCTGCAAGCGCTGCCTGAATCCTGGCGGGGTCTTCGTTGCCCAGAACGGCGTTTGCTTCCTGCAGCAGGATGAAGCCATCGACAGCCACCGCAAGCTGGGCCACTACTTTGGCGACGTCAGCTTTTACCAGGCGGCTATACCGACCTATTTTGGCGGCATCATGACCTTTGCATGGGCAACCGATAACCCGGCGCTTCGTCACTTATCGAGCGAAATCATTCAGGCACGCTTTCATAAAGCCGGCATTTCCTGCCGCTACTATACCCCTGCAGTCCACACGGCCGCGTTTGCGCTTCCGCAGTATTTGCTGGATGCGCTGTCCTGACAGCCGCCCTCTGGAGACGATAAAAAATTGAAAAAACTGAAACTGCACGGCTTTAACAACCTGACCAAAAGCCTGAGTTTTTGTATCTACGATATCTGCTATGCCAAAACCGCCGATGAGCGTGACGGCTACATCGCCTATATCGACGAGCTGTATAACGCTAACCGTCTGACGGAAATCCTCAGCGAAACCTGCTCCATCATCGGCGCCAATATCCTGAACATCGCCCGTCAGGATTATGAGCCGCAGGGTGCCAGCGTCACTATTCTGGTGAGTGAGGAGCCCGTCGACCCGCAGAGTATCGACCAGTCAGAACATCCAGGCCCGCTGCCGGACACGATCGTCGCCCATCTTGATAAAAGCCATATCTGCGTTCACACCTATCCGGAAAGCCATCCTGAAGGCGGCCTGTGCACCTTCAGGGCCGATATAGAAGTGTCGACCTGCGGGGTGATTTCTCCGCTGAACGCGCTCAATTACCTGATTCACCAGCTAGAAAGCGACATCGTGACCATCGACTATCGCGTGCGCGGCTTTACCCGCGATGTGAACGGCCTGAAGCATTTCATCGACCACGAGATAAACTCAATTCAGAACTTTATGTCCGACGATATGAAGGCGCTGTACGACATGGTGGACGTCAACGTGTACCAGGAGAACATCTTCCATACCAAGATGTTGCTGAAAGAGTTTGACCTCAAACACTACCTGTTTAACGTCAAACCTGAGGAGTTGAGTGCCGAAGAACGAAAAACGATCGCCGACCTGCTGTGGAAAGAGATGCGCGAAATCTACTACGGCCGCAACATTCCGGCTGTATAAATCTTGATGACGTGGAGCGCCCAGGGCTCCACGTTACTCAACGCTGCTGCATGAATTCCCGGTAAGCGTTAACCACCTGCAGAAAATCCTCTACGCCGCAAAAAGAGAGGCTTTCTTCGTCGTAATAGCTCATCCCTTCTTCTATCTCATCGCCGGAAATTTCCAGCTGATTGGCACGGACGATCACCTCTTCTTCGTCCAGCCACAGGGTATATTCATGCCCGGCACGCTGCCACTGACGTTCGCTGCCTTTCACCGAGAGTACGGCCTGCTCGACTTCATCCAGAAGCGCCAGGTTGCCCTTCACTTCTTCATTAAACCAGTGGCCGACAACCTCGTGCCCCATCGACATACGCACCTTCACCACGCCGGTGACGTCACGCAGAAATTCATAGTCCATCGCTGTTTCCTCTACATCGCGGGGGGAAATCCTCACCCACGCTTACAGGCTTAATTATCGCAGCAAAGTTGGGGGAAAACAGCGGGGCGAGTACAAGGCCGAGAAATAAAAAGGTGAGAGCGGGACCCTGCGGTCTGATGCCCTCACCCCGTCCCTCTCCCGTAGGAGAGGATGCAAACGCTAAAAACCGTCTCTTCAGAGACGGTTTTGCTGTTTATACCGCAGTCTGGAAGATAACGCCGTCAGCCTTCTCGGTGTACTGAGAAAGCTGGTCAAAGTTCAGGTAGCGGTAGGTATCCACCGCCGTTTTATCAACCTGAGCCATGAAGGTCTGGTATTCATCAGGGGTTGGCAGTTTACCCAGCAGGGAAGCGACTGCCGCCAGCTCTGCGGACGCCAGGAAGACGTTCGCCCCGGTGCCCAAACGGTTCGGGAAGTTACGGGTCGAGGTCGATACCACGGTTGCCCCATCCGCCACGCGAGCCTGGTTACCCATGCACAGGGAGCAGCCTGGAATTTCGATACGCGCCCCGCTCTTACCGAACACGCTGTAATAACCTTCTTCGGTCAGCTGAGCCGCATCCATACGGGTTGGCGGAGCCACCCACAGGCGGGTTGGCAGCTGACCTTTGTGGCTGTCCAGCAGCTTACCGGCAGCACGGAAGTGGCCGATGTTGGTCATGCAGGAACCGATAAACACTTCATCAATCTTCTCACCGGCAACGTCGGACAGCAGACGAGCATCGTCCGGGTCATTTGGCGCGCAGAGGATAGGCTCTTTGATATCGTTCAGATCGATGTCGATCACTGCCGCGTATTCTGCGTCAGCGTCGGCTTCCATCAGCTGCGGATCGGCCAGCCATTTTTCCATGCCCTGAATACGGCGCTCAAGCGTACGACGGTCGCCGTAACCTTCGGCAATCATCCACTTCAACAGCACGATGTTGGAGTTCAGATACTCTTCGATCGGCTCGCGATCCAGCTTAATGGTACAACCTGCGGCGGAACGCTCAGCGGAAGCATCGGTCAGCTCAAACGCCTGCTCAACTTTAAGCGTTGGCAGACCTTCGATTTCCAGGATGCGGCCAGAGAAGATGTTTTTCTTCCCTTTCTTCTCGACGGTCAGCAGGCCCTGCTTGATAGCGTACAGCGGAATAGCATGCACCAAATCACGCAGGGTAATACCCGGCTGCATTTTGCCTTTAAAGCGAACCAGCACGGACTCCGGCATATCCAGAGGCATAACGCCGGTCGCGGCGGCAAACGCCACCAGGCCAGAACCCGCTGGGAATGAAATCCCGATAGGGAAACGGGTGTGGGAGTCACCGCCGGTGCCAACGGTATCCGGCAGCAGCATGCGGTTCAGCCACGAGTGAATGACGCCATCGCCCGGACGCAGAGACACGCCGCCACGGTTCATAATGAAATCAGGCAGAGTGTGGTGAGTCGTCACGTCAACCGGCTTCGGATAAGCGGCGGTGTGACAGAAGGACTGCATCACCAGGTCAGCGGAGAAGCCAAGGCAAGCCAGGTCTTTCAGCTCATCACGGGTCATTGGGCCGGTGGTGTCCTGGGAGCCTACGGAAGTCATCTTCGGCTCGCAGTAAGCGCCAGGGCGCACGCCATCTACGCCACAGGCGCGGCCAACCATTTTCTGTGCCAGCGAGTAACCACGGGTGCTGGCAGCAACGTCTTTCGCCTGAACGAAGACTTCGCTATGCGGCAGGCTCAGCGCCTCACGCGCTTTGGTCGTCAGGCCACGGCCGATGATCAGCGGAATACGGCCGCCGGCGCGGACTTCGTCCAGCAGCACGTCGGTTTTCAGCTCAAAGTTGGCGATTACCGCGTCGGTGTCGTGATTACGCACTTCGCCTTTGTACGGGTAAATGTCGATAACATCGCCCATATTCAGGTCATTTACGTCAACTTCGATCGGCAGTGCACCGGCATCTTCCATGGTGTTAAAGAAGATTGGCGCAATTTTCCCGCCGAGCACGACGCCGCCGCCGCGCTTGTTCGGCACGTTCGGGATGTCGTCGCCCATAAACCACAGCACGGAGTTGGTGGCGGATTTACGGGAAGAACCGGTGCCCACAACGTCGCCCACGTAGGCCAGCGGGAAACCTTTCTTCTGCAACGCTTCGATCTGTTTGATCGGGCCAATAGCGCCAGCCTGATCCGGCTCAATGCCTTCGCGGGCATTTTTCAGCATCGCCAGGGCGTGCAGCGGGATGTCCGGGCGGGACCAGGCGTCCGGCGCAGGAGACAGGTCATCGGTGTTGGTTTCGCCGGTGACCTTAAAGACGGTAACGGTGATTTTCTCGGCCAGTTTAGGGCGAGACAGGAACCACTCGGCTTCGGACCAGGACTTCAGCACCTGCTGAGCGTAGGTGTTGCCCGCTTTGGCTTTCTCTTCTACGTCGTAGAAGTTATCGAACATCAGCAGCGTGTGGGACAGCGCTTTGGCGGCAATCGGCGCCAGCTTTTCGTTATCCAGCGCGTCAATCAGCGGATG
Organism: Cedecea sp. P7760; assembly: GCF_013386425.1. Taxonomy (NCBI): domain Bacteria; kingdom Pseudomonadati; phylum Pseudomonadota; class Gammaproteobacteria; order Enterobacterales; family Enterobacteriaceae; genus Cedecea; species Cedecea sp. P7760. The sequence goes on from NZ_JACARU010000011.1 coordinate 80,043, forward strand.
AATGTTGTAGCCACCCTGCATGGTGCCCAGCAGTTCAATGGCTTTTTCAGGGGAGATCAGCGGGGAAGTGGCATCGCCTTTGGCAATGGCAGCAAGGAAACCTGCTTTCACGTAGGCGGCTTCATCAACGCCCGGCGGTACACGGTTAGTAATCAGATCTAACAGGAATGCTTCTTCACCTGCGGGTGGGGTTTTCAGCAGCTCAACCAGTGCGGCCATTTGGGTGGCATCTAAGGGTTTTGGAACAATCCCTTCTGCGGCACGTTCAGCTACGTGCTTACGGTATTCTTCTAGCACGACGGTTCTCCTCGCTCTCATTGTCATTTGGCGCCACCGGATCTCTCTCTTCACGCTCCTGTGAGACAGCAGTTTGTAGGGTAAATGCCCGGTACCGCGTCGGGCAGCATATCAGGATTTTCAGGGGGTGTTAATCTGTTTACAAAAAAGCAACATTAAAACTTTGCTGAATCGTTAAGGGGGAATAGATTACTTTTTGATATGACGTTCAGGCACAAAAAAACCGCATTTCGGCGGTTCGTTTGCCCTGACAAAGTGGTAGCACACGATGACAGGAGATGTTTTGTGGCAAGTCCAGTACGAGAACGATAATGCCCTTATCAGTTTGTGGTTGCAAGGCATCTTGTTTATTTTGCGAACAAACATCTAAAAGAGGATGCAAGCCACTGCAAACTTAAAATATCCATATCTGAGCGCACTCTTTTATCCTACATTCGACGACGGCCTGCTTCGCTGGTGTAGCAGCCAGTCATCGGGTTCGGGAGCAGCTCAACCGCTCTACGTGGTAAGTCCTGTACACTTGCCTGATTCTGCCTTTCCCGGTGAAGAAGGGATCGCCGTAGCCCAAAAGGGTATACACGCATTGGAAATGCGTTTGCTGTACGCGCTGCTTCTGTTGTCAGGTTCACTGCTTTCGCTGAGCCAGGGTGGCTGGAATATTTCAGACATCAGCGTTCAGTTCGTTTTGAACCTGGGCAATTAAGCTACTGGCCGCTCGCAAGGGCGGCCTTTTACGGGCAAAAAAAACGGCCCCGAAGGGCCGCTTTATCAAACTCGAAAAGTTACTTTTTCTTCGCTTTCGCGTTTGGCAGGTCGGTGATGCTGCCTTCGAACACTTCAGCCGCCAGGCCAACGGATTCGTGCAGCGTCGGGTGAGCGTGGATGGTGAGCGCAATATCTTCTGCGTCACAGCCCATCTCGATAGCCAGACCGATTTCGCCCAGCAGCTCGCCGCCGTTAGTCCCGACAATCGCCCCACCGATAACGCGGTGAGTCTCTTTGTCGAAGATAAGCTTGGTCACGCCATCGGCGCAGTCGGAAGCGATAGCACGGCCAGAAGCTGCCCACGGGAAGGTGGCGGTTTCGTAGCTGATGCCTTTCTCTTTCGCTTCTTTCTCGGTCAGACCAACCCATGCAACTTCTGGCTCGGTGTAAGCGATAGATGGGATCACTTTCGGGTCGAAGTAGTGCTTCATCCCGGCGATAACTTCTGCGGCAACGTGGCCTTCGTGAACACCTTTGTGCGCCAGCATTGGCTGACCGACGATGTCGCCGATAGCAAAGATGTGAGGAACGTTGGTGCGCAGCTGCTTGTCAACGCGGATAAAGCCACGGTCGTCCACTTCAACACCGGCTTTGCCGGCATCAAGGTTTTTACCGTTCGGCACGCGGCCGATAGCGACCAGAACCGCGTCGTAACGCTGTGGTTCAGCAGGGGCTTTTTTGCCTTCCATGGAAACGTAGATGCCGTCTTCTTTCGCTTCAACGGCGGTCACTTTGGTTTCCAGCATCAGGTTGAATTTCTTGCTGATGCGTTTGGTGAAGACCTTAACGATGTCTTTGTCTGCAGCCGGGATAACCTGGTCGAACATTTCAACCACGTCAATGTCTGAACCCAGCGCATGGTACACGGTGCCCATTTCCAGACCGATGATACCGCCGCCCATAACCAGCAGGCGTTTCGGTACGGATTTCAGCTCCAGCGCGTCCGTGGAGTCCCACACTCGTGGATCTTCATGAGGAATGAACGGCAGCTCGATCGGACGGGAACCCGCCGCGATGATAGCGTTGTCGAAGTTGATCACGGTTTTACCGTTTTCGCCTTCAACTTCCAGAGTGTTAGCCCCGGTGAATTTACCCAGACCGTTTACCACTTTCACTTTACGGCCTTTGGCCATACCCGCCAGGCCGCCGGTCAGCTGAGTGATAACTTTTTCTTTCCAGGTACGAATTTTGTCGATATCGGTTTTCGGCTCACCGAAAACGATGCCGTGCTCGGCCAGTGCTTTTGCTTCTTCGATAACTTTAGCAACGTGCAGCAGCGCTTTAGAAGGGATACAGCCGACGTTCAGACAAACACCGCCGAGGGTGCTGTAACGCTCTACGATGACGGTTTCCAGACCTAAATCCGCGGCGCGGAATGCTGCGGAGTAACCTGCTGGGCCTGCCCCAAGTACTACGACCTGAGTTTTGATTTCTGTGCTCATCATGACCTCTTAATTTATACCCGTCGTCCACCGGGTCGTTCTATCCGCCCGCAGTTTACAAAATTGTTAACAATTTTTAAACAACAAACGGCTCACGAATTGTCGCTTTCGCCGATAACCTCACAAACCGCATGAGATTATCAGAAAAAAGCCGGCCGATTGGCCGGCTTTTCAATTACATCACCAGGCGGCGAATATCAGACAGCATATTGTTGATGATGGTGATAAAGCGAGCCCCATCAGCGCCGTCGATTACGCGGTGGTCGAAGGAAAGAGACATTGGCATCATCAGACGCGGCGTGAACTCTTTACCGTTCCAGACCGGCTCCATTGCAGACTTGGAGACACCCAGGATAGCCACTTCTGGCGCGTTAACAATCGGCGCGAAGTGAGTTGTCCCGATACCACCCAGGCTGGAGATGGTGAAGCAGCCGCCCTGCATTTCGCCAGCGGTCAGCTTGCCGTCGCGAGCTTTTTTGGAGATAGCCATCAGTTCGCGAGACAGCTCGGTGATGCTCTTCTTGTTCACGTCTTTGAAGACCGGAACAACCAGACCATTCGGGGTATCAACCGCCACACCGATGTTGATGTATTTTTTCAGCGTCAGCTTCTGGCCATCTTCGGACAGGGAGCTGTTGAAGCGAGGCATCTGCTCCAGCGCGGCCGCAACGGCTTTCATGATGAACACCACAGGGGTGAACTTCACGTCCAGCTTACGCTTAGCGGCTTCGTCGTTCTGCTGCTTACGGAACGCTTCCAGATCGGTGATATCGGTTTTGTCGAAGTGGGTAACGTGCGGGATCATCACCCAGTTACGGCTCAGGTTAGCACCAGAGATTTTCTGGATGCGGCCCATTTCCACTTCTTCGATTTCGCCGAACTTGCTGAAGTCTACTTTCGGCCATGGCAGCATGCCCGGCAGACCGCCGCCGGTCGCAGCCGGAGCTGCTTCAGCGCGCTTAACAGCGTCTTTCACGTAAGCCTGAACGTCTTCGCGCAGGATACGACCTTTACGGCCGGTGCCTTTCACTTTCGCCAGGTTAACACCGAACTCGCGAGCCAGACGACGGATCAGCGGAGTCGCATGAACGTACGCGTCGTTTTCAGCGAATTCAGATTTGCCTTCTGCTTTAGCAGCTGGTGCCGCGGCTTTTGCTGCCGGGGCTGGTGCCGCAGCGGCTGGAGCTGGTGCAGCAGCCGGGGCCGCAGCAGGCGCAGCGCCTTCCACTTCGAAGACCATGATCAGGGAGCCGGTAGACACTTTGTCGCCGGTGCTGATTTTGATTTCTTTCACGGTACCGGCGAATGGCGCAGGTACTTCCATGGAAGCTTTGTCGCCTTCAACGGTAATCAGTGACTGCTCAGCGGCAACTTTATCGCCCACTTTGACCATCACTTCAGTGACTTCAACTTCGTCACCGCCGATGTCCGGGACGTTAACTTCTTTCGAGCCAGAAGCCGCAGGCGCAGCGGCGGCGGCCGGAGCAGCAGCCTGTGCTGGAGCGGCCGCAGGTGCAGCACCCGCCACTTCGAAGACCATAATCAGAGAGCCGGTAGACACTTTGTCGCCGGTGCTGATTTTGATCTCTTTAACCACGCCCGCGAACGGAGCCGGTACTTCCATAGAGGCTTTGTCGCCTTCTACGGTGAGCAGAGACTGTTCAGCGGCAACGGTGTCGCCCACTTTCACCATGATCTCGGTAACTTCTACTTCGTCACCGCCGATGTCCGGCACGTTAACGTCTTTTGCGCTCGCGGCAGCAGGTGCTGCGGCCGGCGCGGCTTCTTTCTTCTCTTCTGCCTTAGCAGGTGCAGCGGCTGCTGCACCTTCGGCGGAATCGAAAATCATAATCAGTTTGCCGGTCTCGGTTTTGTCGCCGACAGAGACTTTGATCTCTTTTACGACGCCAGCCTGTGGAGACGGAACTTCCATAGAGGCTTTGTCGCCTTCTACGACGATCAGCGACTGTTCAGCTTCAACTTTGTCGCCAACTTTGACCAGGATCTCGGTGATTTCAACTTCATCAGCGCCGATGTCTGGTACTTTGATTTCGATAGCCATTGTCTCTTTACCTCTTACGCCAGACGCGGGTTAACTTTTTCTGCATCGATGTTGAATTTGGTAATTGCGTCTGCAACTACTTTCTTATCGATTTCGCCACGTTTAGCCAGTTCGCCCAGGGCCGCTACGACCACGTAAGAAGCATCAACTTCGAAGTGGTGACGCAGGTTTTCGCGGCTGTCAGAACGACCGAAGCCGTCGGTACCCAGTACGCGATAATCATCAGCTGGTACGTAAGTACGAACCTGCTCGGCGAACAGTTTCATATAGTCAGTAGAAGCTACCGCTGGAGCGTCGCTCATCACCTGAGCGATGTAAGGAACGCGCGGAGTTTCCATTGGGTGCAGCATGTTCCAGCGCTCACAGTCCTGGCCATCACGTGCTAGTTCGGTGAAGGAAGTTACGCTGTACACGTCGGAGCCCACGCCGTAGTCGTTCGCCAGGATCTGAGCTGCTTCACGCACGTGACGCAGGATAGAACCGGAGCCCAGCAGCTGAACTTTACCTTTGCTACCTGCAACGGTTTCGAGTTTGTAGATACCTTTACGGATACCTTCCTCGGCACCTGCTGGCATAGCCGGCATGTGGTAGTTTTCGTTCAGGGTGGTGATGTAGTAGTAAATGTTCTCTTGTGCTTCACCGTACATACGGGTCAGACCATCGTGCATGATGACGGCCACTTCGTACGCGTAAGACGGGTCGTAAGAGATACAGTTAGGGATAGTCAGAGACTGAATGTGGCTGTGGCCATCTTCGTGCTGCAGACCTTCACCGTTCAGGGTCGTACGACCGGAAGTACCACCTACCAGGAAGCCGCGAGCCTGTTGGTCGCCAGCCTGCCAGCACAGGTCACCGATACGCTGGAAACCGAACATGGAGTAGTAGATGTAGAACGGAATCATCGGCAGGTTGTTGGTGCTGTAAGAGGTCGCAGCAGCCAGCCAGGATGCGCCTGCACCCAGTTCGTTGATCCCTTCCTGCAGAATCTGACCTTTCTCGTCTTCTTTATAGTATGCAACCTGCTCACGGTCCTGCGGGGTGTACTGCTGACCGTTCGGGCTGTAGATACCAATCTGACGGAACAGACCTTCCATACCAAAGGTACGCGCCTCATCGGCGATGATTGGAACCAGACGGTCTTTGATAGACGGGTTCTTCAGCATCACGTTCAGGGCACGAACGAAGGCGATGGTGGTGGAGATTTCTTTGTTCTGCTCTTCCAGCAGCTGAGAGAAGTCTTCCAGCGCTGGCAGTTCCAGTTTTTCAGAGAAGTTTGGCTGACGAGCAGGCAGGTAGCCTTTCAGCGCCTGACGACGTTCGTGCAGGTACTTGTGCTCTTCAGAGCCTTCAGGGAAGGTGATGTAAGACAGGTTTTCTACCTGCTCATCGGACACTGGAACGTTGAAACGGTCGCGGATGTAACGCACGCCGTCCATGTTCATTTTCTTCACCTGGTGAGCGATGTTTTTACCTTCTGCGGTATCGCCCATGCCGTAACCTTTGATGGTGTGGGCCAGGATAACGGTCGCTTTACCTTTGGTGTCCTGCGCTTTTTTCAGTGCAGCGTACACTTTCTTCGGATCGTGACCACCACGGTTCAGCGCCCAGATCTGCTCATCAGTCCAGTCAGCAACCAGTGCAGCGGTTTCAGGATATTTACCGAAGAAGTGCTCACGTACGTAGGCGCCGTCTTTGGATTTGAAGGTCTGGTAGTCGCCGTCAACGGTTTCGTTCATCAGCTGGATCAGTTTACCGCTGGTGTCTTTACGCAGCAGCTCATCCCAACGACCGCCCCACATCACTTTGATAACGTTCCAGCCAGCACCGCTGAAGATGCCTTCCAGTTCGTTGATGATCTTACCGTTGCCGGTGACCGGACCATCCAGACGCTGCAGGTTACAGTTGATGATGAAGCACAGGTTGTCCAGCTTCTCACGGGTCGCGATAGTAATCGCCCCTTTAGATTCTGGCTCATCCATTTCACCGTCGCCCAGGAAGGCGTAAACGGTTTGCTCGGAGGTGTCTTTCAGGCCACGGTGTTCCAGATATTTCAGGAATTTAGCCTGGTAGATAGCACCGATTGGGCCCAGCCCCATAGAAACGGTCGGGAACTGCCAGAATTCTGGCATCAGTTTAGGGTGCGGGTAAGAAGACAGACCTTTACCGTGAACTTCCTGACGGAAGTTGTTCATCTGCTCTTCGGTCAGACGCCCTTCAAGGAAGGCACGTGCATAGATGCCCGGAGAGATGTGGCCCTGGAAGTACACCAGATCGCCGCCATCTTTCTCGTTGGCTGCACGGAAGAAGTGGTTAAAGCACACTTCGTAAACGGTGGCAGAAGACTGGAAGGAAGCCATGTGGCCGCCCAGCTCCAGGTCTTTCTTGGATGCGCGCAGAACGGTCATAATGGCGTTCCAGCGGATAGCAGAACGGATACGGCGTTCCAGATCCAGATTGCCCGGATATTCCGGTTCGTCTTCAACGGCAATGGTGTTCACATAGTTGCGAGCACCTGCAGAAGCAGCGACTTTCACGCCGCCTTTGCTGGCTTCGGACAGCAGCTGATCGATCAGATACTGTGCACGCTCAACACCTTCTTCACGGATAACCGATTCGATCGCCTGTAGCCAGTCGCGAGTTTCAATCGGATCCACGTCATTTGGGAAACGTTCTGACATGGGGGTATTCCTTATCTGTCTAATACGTTGATTATCTGGAACCTGTCCCATTGTATTTTCACGAGAAAACACAATAAGACAGGTTCTGTGTTTAGTTGCCGCGCGCTAAAGTTTGGCGCTTAATCCTTACGTTGCTGAAGGAGACGGAGAGAGCGTTCACGACGACTCTGCTCGCGGCTACGATCCAGCAATATTTCCTCAATAAACGCCAGGTGACGGTGCGACGCTTCTCGCGCCTGCTCCGGCTGGCGAGCCATAATCGCCGCAAAAATGCTGGCGCGATGGCTGCTCACTTGCGCCAACATCTCGCGGCGCGCGTAGAGCAATTCAAAATTCTGGCGAACGTTTTGTTCGAGCATCGGCTCCATGCAGCGCAATAAATGCAGAAGCACAACATTATGCGCGGCTTCGGTTACGGCAATTTGATACTGCATGACGGCATCGGCTTCGGCGTCTAAATCACCGGACTCCTGAGCCTGCTGGATAGCGACATGGCAATCACCAATGCGCGAGAGGTCTTCTTCCGTACCGCGAAGCGCCGCGTAATAGGCCGCAATCCCCTCAAGTGCATGACGGGTTTCTAGCAGATCAAACTGGGATTCGGGGTGGTCTGATAGCAGTTCAACCAGCGGGTCACTCAGGCTCTGCCAAAGGTTGTTCTGAACAAAAGTACCGCCGCCCTGGCGACGAAGCAGCAAACCCTTCGCTTCGAGACGCTGAATGGCCTCGCGCAATGAAGGACGGGAAACATCGAATTGTTTCGCCAGTTCGCGTTCAGGTGGAAGTTTTTCGCCCGGGCGCAGAGTGCCCTCAAGGATGAGAAACTCCAGCTGCTGCTCTATCACATCGGATAATTTGGGTTGGCGGATTTTGCTGTAGGCCATCGTTCCCTATCTCTGCCATGAGCTCGGAGTCAATTGGTAAGACCAATTTCACGTTCGTGAGGCTAAAAGTAACAAAGTATTCACCTTCTGTCCATATTGGTTTTGATTGAAATCATGAAAGCAGGCACATTTTAACAATAATAAGAGTATGGCTTTTCAAACCCGTAACCTGTCGCACAAGCCACGTTTACTCCTTAAGTGGCAATGTTAACGTTTATGAAACGATATATTTTTCAATCGCAACCGATAACGCCTGCAAAAAAGCGGCATATTCATGCAATGAAAACGCATGCCAAAGGAAGCCACAGATCGGCTTTTGCCCTCGCCCTTTTTTACAAATGGTTTCTTTTTACCCAACTCGTCAGAGCAGTGACAGAAAGCAGGTGCAAAGGCGCTCGCTTAACACTATTCTTTGCGATGCGGTAGCCCTATCCGCAAAATTCATAATTGATAGCCGTAAAAAAAAGACTACACATTACGGAATACAACAATTACATCCGCGTCAATGTAGCGCAGACATTAACCACTACGAGGTTACATGATGGAAGGTCAACAGCACGGCGACACGCTGAAACGCGGCCTTAAAAACCGCCATATTCAGCTTATCGCGCTGGGTGGAGCTATCGGGACGGGCCTGTTTCTGGGCAGCGCATCCGTCATCCAGTCCGCAGGTCCGGCAATTATTCTCGGCTATGCCATCGCCGGGTTTATCGCTTTTTTAATTATGCGCCAGCTGGGTGAAATGGTCGTTGAGGAGCCGGTAGCCGGGTCATTCAGCCATTTCGCTTATAAGTATTGGGGCGGTTTCGCGGGCTTCGCTTCAGGCTGGAACTACTGGGTACTGTACGTCCTGGTTGCCATGGCTGAGCTGACGGCAGTCGGCAAATACATCCAGTTCTGGTGGCCGGAGATCCCTACCTGGGCCACGGCGGCAGTGTTCTTTGTCGCTATCAACGCCATCAATTTAACCAACGTTAAAGTCTTTGGTGAGATGGAGTTCTGGTTCGCCATTATCAAAGTGGTGGCCGTTATTGCCATGATTCTGTTCGGCGGCTGGCTGCTGTTTAGCGGCAACGGCGGCCCGCAGGCTTCCGTGAGCAACCTCTGGGATCAGGGTGGTTTCCTGCCGCACGGCATCACCGGGCTGGTCATGATGATGGCTATCATTATGTTCTCCTTCGGCGGCCTTGAGCTGGTCGGTATTACCGCCGCCGAAGCAGATAATCCTGAAGTGAGCATTCCAAAAGCGACCAACCAGGTTATCTACCGTATTCTGATTTTCTATGTGGGTTCGCTGGCGATTCTGCTGTCTCTGCTGCCGTGGACTCGCGTCACCGCCGACACCAGCCCGTTCGTTCTGATCTTCCATGAGCTGGGCGATACCTTCGTTGCCAACGCGCTGAATGTCGTGGTGCTTACCGCCGCGCTGTCGGTTTACAACAGCTGCGTTTACTGCAACAGCCGTATGCTGTTCGGCCTGGCGCAGCAGGGTAACGCGCCGAAGATGCTGAAAAACGTCGATAAGCGCGGCGTGCCGGTGAACACGATTCTGGTTTCCGCTGGCTTTACCGCCCTCTGCGTGCTGATTAACTACCTGGCGCCTGAATCGGCCTTCGGTCTGCTGATGGCGCTGGTGGTCTCGGCTCTGGTGATCAACTGGGCAATGATCAGCCTGGCACACATGAAGTTCCGCCGGGCAAAACAGCAGCAAGGAGTCAAAACCCGCTTCCCTGCCCTGTTCTATCCTTTAGGAAACTGGGTCTGCCTGCTGTTCATGGTTGCCGTGCTGGTCATCATGCTGATTACGCCGGGCATGGCTATCTCGGTTTACCTGATTCCGGTATGGATTGCGATTCTGGGCGTGGGTTACTTCCTTAAGCAGAAGAACCTGAAGGCGGTTAAAGCCTGATAAACAAAACGCCCCGCAAATATGGACTGACCCCATAAAGTTGGACAGTTCATGTTAAGCGGCTATCGGGGTCTGGGTTCGGTATTCTACCGGACTCAGGCCTTTTAATTTCAGACTGATCCGCTCGTTGTTATAGTAATGGATATAGTCCTCTATCGCCTTCCTCAGTTCATTCAGATCGCTGAACCTGTTCAGGTAAAAACACTCCGATTTCAGTGTGCCGAAGAAGTTCTCCATCACCGCATTATCCAGACAGTTTCCTTTGCGCGACATACTTTGTGTCATGCCC